>CAYLIY010000103.1:0-3429 GCA_964384015.1 uncultured Nitrososphaeria archaeon
ATTTATATATTTTCCAGTCAGACCTGAGCTGATGTCCGGATTCGTTACGGGTTTTGGGGTATCAACAGTCATTAAGCAAAACGGGTTTGATGAAAAGAACTTGCTGAAAATAATTACAGTTTGTCTTTCAACAGGTTTGATTTTCTCGATTTATGCCGTGTTAAGCTTAAGCCCTTTAATGAAGGCCATGATGGGTTTTATACTTGCCATATGGGGATTCTCAGCATTTCCAGCTATTTTCACGCGGATAGCTAAAAGATTCACTCCTTAAACTCCAAGCTATCTATCACATCATCTATCCAGGAATCAACGTTTAAACGCCTCTCTTCATCAAGAATTTCCTTTAAGTTCGCCTTAGTCGTTGGATGCGGGGGCAATAATTTGCAGCTACCTAAATCCACGGCAGCCAACTCATATATATCTATCTCCCTGGCCAGATCATGTATCATCTCCTTAGAAAAACCTGACAATGGCCGATATATCGGTAAGTCCGATGCCTGAGAAATCACGTAAAGATTATCGACTGTTTGGGACGCCACCTGACCTATACTCTCTCCGGTTACTAATCCCTTTGCTTTTACTTTTTTAGCATATTTATTCGCTATTTTTAGCATCAGCCTTTTGCAATGGACGCATATGTTTTTCGGCTTTACGTTTCTGGCTAAATTCTCCATTAAAGTTCCGATCTTAGCAATGGCCAATGTTAGCTCGGGATATAAAACCACTTCCTTTAGCCTATGAAATACCCTATACGCTCTTTTAGCCCTTAGCCCATTAAAGGGAAACTGATCCATGAATATTGGAAAAACCCTACATCCCCTCTGCAACATGAGCCATGCAGCAACAGCGCTATCAGTCCCTCCTGAAAAAAGGCTAACTAAAGGGGATTGAGACCCTATTGGATTTCCTCCAAATCCCTCAAACCTCATGAAATAGACGAGTGAGTGATCCTTATCGATTTCAACGTTCACTTTAACCTCAGGCTCAATGAGATCAACAGTTGCCTTTGCTCCCATCTCCTTACATCTCCTTATTATTCTCTCGCCTAGCAGTGATGAAAATTGCATCGACGTGTATGGAAGTTTTTTAAATCTTCTCTTCGCTATAACCTTGAAACTTTTTCCACTTACAAATTCTAGGGCCAGTTCTGAGATCTTGTCTAGCATAGGCTTTAAGTCCGAGCTCTCAACCAGGTACATGGGAGCTGTGAACCTTATCCCGGGAACCCCCTTTATCAATTCTGCTACCTCCTCGCTTTTATCAGTGAATATGAATATCCTCTCCCATCTAGCCTCTATTTCGTAAAATTTTATCCCTTTCCATCTGAGCCCCTTTCTTAGGTTTTCAGCAAGCAATTTGGTTAGATTTCTTCTAACACCCGCCGTTCTCAAGCCTATCTCAGAAAAAGCTACAAGTACTCCTTTTTTGACCATCTCTCAATTCAATATTGATCTAATCTTCTTTTATGTTTTGTTTACGTGATTTTATTCTTATTTAGAGCGAGAATAATTTTTTATGAATATGAGAATTAAGAAATTCCAGGAGCTCATGAAGGAGCTTTATTTTCACCATGATTCGAGAAGAGGAGTAGAAGCTACTCTAAATTGGCTTAAAACCGAGATAAATGAACTGAGTAGGGCTATAAAGATGAAGGACAAAAGGAATTTGATGGAGGAGTTTGCTGATGTTTTTGCTTGGCTCTCATCACTCGCTAACTTGGTAGGCATAGATATGGAGAGGGCCTGCATGGAGAGATACCCAAATAGGTGTCCAAAATGCGGAAAAAATCCATGCGAGTGTGAGTTCAGGGCAAGTCCAGATAAGTGAGGTGAGTTAAATTAAGGCTTTAGTTTTAAGAAATAATGAGGTCTTTTTAGAAGATTTAGAAGCTCCTAGACCTGAACCGGGAAAGGCTGTAATAAAAGTTGCCTATGCCGGAATATGCGGCACGGATAAGGCGATAATTAGGGGATATTTCAATGTCCCAAAGCCCATAATAATAGGACATGAGTTTTCTGGATTGATTGAATATTCAAGTAGACTTCCTAAGGGAACACCTGTCGTTGGCGAAATAAACATCAGTTGTGGAACTTGTGAGGCTTGTAAGAGGGGGATGAGAACCCATTGCCTGAGAAGGGAGGCGCTAGGAATAACGACAAACGGAGTTTTTGCTGAATATGTGTCGATACCTGAAGATAATTTACATGAACTTCCAGCTAATGTGGATCTGAGAGAGGCTACATTAATAGAGCCCTTAGCCGCTGTTTTAAGACAATATGAGATTTTACCACCTAAGCCAGGAGAACTCGTAGTTGTTTTGGGCTGTGGGAATGTAGGCTTATTATCCATAATGACTTGCCCATCTAAGAGAATCATAGCAGTTGACCCAAACAAGTGGAAGAGGAAGCTTGCTATCGAACTTGGAGCCTGGAAAGAGGTAACCCCCGATGAGACATATGAGACAGTTTTATCGTTAACTAACGGATTAGGGGCGGATTATGTCATTGAGGCTACTGGAACTCCAGATGGCCTCAATTTAGCTCTCAGGATAGTTAGGCCTCTTGGAATAATTTCAGTTAAAAGCACACCAGGTAGGACCACAAAGTTCGACTCAACTCTAATGGTTAGGAAAGAAGTTAAAATCATAGGTTCAAGATGTGGGCCTTTCGAGAAGGCCATAGGGTTCTTGGGGAAAATTCCGTTGAAGAAGTTAATCACTCATATATTCCCGTTAGAGAGATACAGAGAGGCGATAGATGTTGCTCTCTACGGAAGATCACTTAAGGTATTATTGGCGTTTATTGATTGGTAAATGTACGTTATCGCCTCTAAATTAATTTTTTAAGGGACATTATTCTCTCTAAGGGAATTTTCTCAATTTTTACCTCAATTCCTATCAATTTCAGTCTTCTAGAGTACTCTTCAGCTATTAATCTCTCGATATCGCCTTTATTATGCTTAGAAAGGAGAAGATTAAGCCCTTTCTTTATTAACTCCTTGGATCTCTCCTTAGTTTTAATATTGCTTGATTCATAGCCTATTTCCCAAAGTTGAACGACCCTCTCGGCTAAATAGCTGTCTATCCTTTCATTGCTGTTGGTGAAGTCTCCTATCACGCACAGCTTCTCCGTTATCTCCCTGCCGTTCGCCCTGTATGATCTCTCTAAAACCTCAGGTGGAATTTCGTTAGGAGGATAGCCAAGAGTCATGTCAGTTTTATTCGGACCTAGCCCAAGTAAAGCCCCATATGCGATAAAAGTCACCGGAACTCCCTTCTTCGCACACCACCTGTCCACCCTATTTATTCCGACATACGTCCCAATGGTTGGTATTATTAACTCATACTCCCCCTCGATTTTCTCATCGAAATATTCTAAGAACGTTTCCATGGTCTTTCCAGAGACTATGGTATCTAGAACTATTATGAGA
>CAYLIY010000104.1:0-554 GCA_964384015.1 uncultured Nitrososphaeria archaeon
ATCCAGCTTTAAGTCATCCTTACTGATAAATTTCCTCAAATCCTCGTTTACTCTTTTATCCTGATAGAAGGTCATTAGAATTCACTTTTTTAAAAGCAGTTACTGATTGAAGAGTCCAAAGCTCAATAAATCCATAGGCAAGCTTTTGATCAAAGCTGGATCGCCCATAAGTAGCCAATTTATGTTCGTATAGCGATCTTTTGGCTTTCCTAGCTACAACCCTTAGGCCTCCTTTAAACAACTTTAGTTTCACGGAACCCGTTACTCTCTCATTCGCCTTATTTATGAAGGCCTCTAGATCAATCCTTAACGGATCAACCCAAAGTCCTGAATAAACAAGCCTTGACCATTCATTATCGACAAGTTCCTTAAAGTACAGCTCATGTCGAGTTAAAACTACTTTTTCCAGGTCTTTGTGCGCTGTTATTAGTATGGTGGCCGCAGGGGCTTCGTACACCTCTCTGGATTTAAAACCCACAATTCTATCCTCAAGCTGATCTATTCTCCCCATCCCATGCCTCCCTCCTACCTGGTTTAAGTGGTTTATCAGATCA
>CAYLIY010000104.1:564-3425 GCA_964384015.1 uncultured Nitrososphaeria archaeon
TTTAAGGCGATGGGAACCCCCTTTTCAAATTTAATCTCGACATACTCCGGCTTATCTGGTGCTTTTTCCGGGGAAGTTGTCCATTTAAACACCTCCTCTGGGGGTTCGATGTCCTCATGCTCCAATATCCCGCACTCGATGGACCTTCCCCAGAGATTCTCATCTATGCTATAAGGGGAATTAACATCCACTGGAATGGGAATTCCGTGCTCCTTAGCGAACTTTATCTCCTCCTCCCTGTTTAATCCCCATTCAATAGCTGGCTGGATTATCTTAAGCTGAGGGGCTAAAGCCCTTATTGTTGATGAAAACCTAACTTGATCATTTCCTTTACCGGTACATCCATGAGCTATCGCGTCGGCTCTTTCCTTAAGAGCTATTTTAACTCCGTATTTAGCAATTAACGGCCTGGCTATAGCAGAACTTAGGGGATAACTCCCCTCATATAAAGCGTTTGCCTTTAAAGCTGGAAAGATATAATCTTTAACAAATTCCTCCCTGGCATCTACCGTGTAATGTTTTTTTGCTCCTGTTTTCAGAGCTTTTCGCTCTATTTGCCTGAAATCTTTCGTGAGTTGACCCAAATTTACGGCGACTGTGATGACATCACATGAATATGTCTCCTTGATCCATTTAAGCATACACGAGGTATCTAGGCCCCCTGAGTAAAGTAAAACACATAGATCTATGCTTTCATGGCCAGATATCTCAGATATCATCTTATTTCTTTTAAAAAGGGAGAGTTTTTATTTTTTTCGTAATATGCTTAACAACTCATGCTTTACTCGTTACATATGGAACTATTAACTCAAATAATGAGCCAAAAAGAGCATTTGCTCCATAAAGTTGATCACGTGTAAGTTCTAAGTAGAACTTATCGCCAGGCTATCTTAGTTAAGCGTGAGGCGAGGTTTGAACGCATATTACTTATAGTCGCCGTTTGAGGGGGGGATTAGCCTTAGTTCTCATGATCGAAAAGCTCAATGTTCGATGATAACGAGTCTCCCGGAATCTGAAACGTGGAAAATAAAAGTGTAAAATATTAATAGAGTATTGTATTGAAATTTTTTAAAAAATTACATTAGAAGAACCTAAATTTGGCTCTTTGTAAATCGTAAATCTTATAAATGATATGGATGATCTATCCATAATGATGAAACCGCAAACAGTTCTAATAGGAGTAATTTTACTGATTTTAGGCCTAATAACAGGGTATTTTATCGCTATTACTACAGTAAAACCAGAAGTTATCGTTACCGGTCAACCGGTCGTAGTCTTTGATATGCTTGGCCGTCAAATTACCTTTAAGGAAGCTCCACAAAGGATAGTGTCTTTAGGGCCAGCCATAACTGAAACTTTGTTTGCACTGGGCCTAGGAGAGAAAGTAGTTGGCGTTGATGAGTACTCTAATTACCCTCCTGAGCTTCTGGAGATGAAGGAAAAAGGAGACGTTCTGATAGTGGGCGGATATTGGACACCAGATCCAGAGAAGATCTTGGCGTGTGAGCCAGATCTTGTTATAGCGGAGATTAAGGCTCACGCTAAGATCAGGGAGAAGCTCGAGGAACTAGGACTTAGAGTTGTGTTCATAAAGGGAGGAGGAGCAAGTAATGTAGAGGAGATATACGAGGATATAGGGTTGATAAGCAGAATTTTCGCCTTAGAGAACAAAGCTAGGAGTCTAATAGATGATATAAAGTCAAAAATTCAGGAAAAGAACTCCTTGCTAGCGGAACGTAATGCATCGAGAGTAAGGGTCTTTGCACTTTTAAGTCCACCAGCATGGGGCTTATGGACGGCTGGAGGCGATACATACATTAATGACTTAATTGAGCTGAGCGGCGGGGAGAATATAATGTCAAGATACTCTGGATACGGCCAAGCGAGCTATGAGGAGGTGATCGAGAAAGACCCAGAGGTGATAATACTTACGATCATGGGTGAGCCAGAGGAGGCCAGAAAAATAATCCATGAGATAATAAACAGCCCATTGAATGCCACAACAGCTGTAAAGAACATGAGGATCTATGTGCTAATAGGCGAGGCAGATGACATATTCTGTAGACCGGGACCAAGAGTGACAAAAGCTATAGAGATTCTATCGAAGATAATCCATCCTGAAATATTCGGAGCCATTCAGCGTCCCGATGTAATTTCGGCTATTGAGATAAGTGGTTAAGATGAGCGTTCACGAGGTTTACAGAGCCAGTTTAAGGTCTTTTTTCATAGCTCTGATTTTTTCTCTCTTCTTCCTATTTTTTGTGGGAATTCTATCAATGTCCATAGGGCCATCCTCTTACAGCTTCCGCGACGTTATAACCATTATTTTAAGAAACTTAGGTCTAAATCCCGCTGGAGCCAATTCGGGGGATACCGCAAGCTTAGTCATCCTGAACATAAGGTTGCCGAGAACTCTAATATCCGTTCTTGTCGGGGCATCTCTAGGACTATCTGGAGTTCTCATTCAAGCAGTAACTCGCAACCCCCTAGCTGAACCATTTCTTTTAGGACTGCCATCAGGCGCTCTTGCCTTTGTGAGCTTTTTTATGGCTTTTTCTCCATATCCCCTCTACTCAAGGTGGCTAATAGCTATGATAGCATTCATAGGAGCTTTATTTGCCTTTTTACTAACCTTAGGATTGAGCGAAAGTATAGGTGGAGGAGCTTCTAGTTTAATATTGGCCGGAATAGCCGTTTCAGCTGGTTTCTCAGGAATAGCCCATGTTTTATCCTTTATCGTGGAGTCCCGCATGAAAATCCCCTTTGCCATACTTCTAATGGGTAGCTTTAGCACGAGTTTGAAATCCGATATCCTAATAATGCTTCCAATTTTCATTTTGGGCTTCGTTTTGTCCTTTTCC
>CAYLIY010000105.1:0-3357 GCA_964384015.1 uncultured Nitrososphaeria archaeon
GAGCATTTACAAGCAAATCCGTCTCTGGATGATCCACACTATTCTGATTCGCAAAGTGAGCTGCCAAATGGAAAACAAACTCTGGCTTGAAACTAAATGCCCTTGCCATCATCTCATTATCCAAGATACTACCCTCAATAAAATATACTCTCGAGTCTTCGGGTATTAGCCATCTATGACCCGAAGATAAATCATCTATAATAACAATCTTCTCCGGTTCTGCCATCAACAGTGTCCTCGTTAGATTGCTTCCAATACAACCAGCCCCGCCCGTTATCAGTATCCTTTTACCCCTATATTGTGAAAGTACCTCTTCGGATCTCATCTCCCTCCCTCCTTAAAACTATAAATCTTCTTAAACCACTCTATCGTCCTCGGTATTCCCTCTTCAGGTTCTACTGTAATTTTGAAGCCTAAGTCCCTCATCGCCTTTCTTGAGTCCGGTGTCTTCACCTTTGTTGTGAAGGGTTCCTCTGGTTTATATGTTACTTTAGAGTCATCCTTTCCAAGATACTTCAATATGAGATCAGAGATGTACTTTATCTCATACTGTTTTTCTCCCCCCAAATTATAGACCTCCCCAGGCCTGAAATGATCTATGATATTAACAAGGGCATTGCAAACATCCTCAACATATTCCAACGTCCTCTTATGTCCTAAATAGACTGTATAGGGCTCATCATGTAGAGCTTTATAAATAAACTTTGGGATAAAACCTCGATAGGGCGTATAATGTTCTCCTGGTCCGTACACATTAAAGAGCCTAACCCTAACAGTCTCAGTTCCAAACATCCTCATTGAATTAATTATCTGCATCTCATTGACCCATTTGGATATTGCATAATCATTCAAGAGGTGGATATGGATCTTCTCCGGTACATCCTCACTCATAACCCCTTCATAATCGCCGTAAACCTCAGCGCTGCTGAAGAAGATCATCCTAAACTTCCTCTTCTCTTGCATCCTAAGCATATTCTTCGTCCCAACGGCATTCGTCATCCAGAGATTCTCATAGTAGTCTTCCCCATTCCACCTACCATACTCAGCGGCAGCATGATAAACATAATCAAAGTCGTGTTCCTCGAACAACCTTTCAACCTGTCTAAAACGACTTATATCACACCTAATAGACTTGGGGTCTTCCCCATGTCTAATGTCACAGAGCCAAGTATCATAACCCCTCTCCCTAAGCATTCTCACAAGATTTGAGCCGATGAATCCGAGACCACCGGTCACAAGAACGCTCATCGAGAGATCACTGAGAACAACTTATCCCTTTAAACCAGATAAAACATTTACTATCCGTATCGCCGCCCTACCATCCCCAAAGGGATTCATCCAATCCCTATCCTTATCCATCATAATCTCAACGCATCTAAGAATACCCTTAGGCTCCACTCCAGCTACAACATTAGCTCCAACATCCACAGTCTCAGGCCTCTCCGTATTATCTCTCAGAGTTACACATGGAACCCCGAGAATACAAGCCTCCTCTTGGACTCCACCAGAATCCGTCAAGATCAAACGAGCACTACTCTCCAACTTTAAGAAACCTAAGTAATCCAAAGGTTCAACAAGCTCAATTCCATTACAGACATCAATTTTAAACTCTTTTAATCTTCTCCTCGTCCTAGGATGAATAGGGTAAATAATTGGCATCTTAAACCTTTCAACCACAAGCCCTAAACCATCAATAATGCTTCTCAACCTTAATTCTCTGTCCACATTCTCCTGTCTATGTAAAGTTAATAGAAGATAGTCATCATCACTCAAACCTAATTCTCTTAAAATTGTATTTCCTTCCGCAAAATGAAGATTCTGATAAACCGCATCCACAATTGTATTCCCAGTAACAAATATCTTACCTTCATCTACCCCCTCATTCAGAAGATTGATCTTGGACTTATCAGTAGGGGCAAAGAGATAATCAGATATATGATCCGTCAGAAGCCGATTTATCTCCTCAGGCATCTCCTTATCAAAGCTCCTAAGCCCAGCCTCAACATGGCCAACCTTAATCATCAATTTAACTGCTGCCAAGGCCCCAGCAAGCACTGAGTTTGTATCTCCCTCAACTAACACTACTTCTGGAGACTCCTTCAAAAGGATACGTTCTACACCCATCATTATTTTTGCAGTCTGTTCAGCATGAGTTCCCGATCCTACCTCCAAATTATATTTCGGTTCAGGCAATTCTAATTGATCAAAGAATATCTTGTCCATAGAATATGAATAATGCTGACCAGTATGAAGAATGAAAAAATCCATACCTCTCCTTTCAAGCTCCCTCACTACTGGAGACATCTTAATGATCTCAGGCCTAGTCCCAAGTATTACAGCGATCTTCATTCTTCTCTACTAATCCTAAATATCACAGTTCCTCCATCAGTATACGGCTTCCAGGGATCAACACACTGCACATATGCATGATCCCTATCCTCAGCTTTTGTTAAACCTAACTTTACCGGATCTAACCCCTCATCTAAAGCCACAGCATAATGCAAAATTACTGATAGAGCATGAATACATAAGGCATCAGTTTCCTCTAAAACAATCCTTGGCCCATCAATAACTATCCTATCACCAACCTTATGAACAGGGCAGAAACCCCGTACCTCACATACCTCAACAATCAGCAAAACCTTATCTCCTCTTCAACCTTGAAATAGCATAGAGAACTAATGATGTTATAAATAGAAGAGTCCCTAGAGAAAGCGCTCCAAAAGATACTAATGCCATAGGCAAACTAAAGTACCTAGTCAGATTGAAATACCAGAGAAAATATCCACCAAATACAACACCAAGGAGAATTAAAAGAGCACCTGGAACTCCTAAGAACAACAAGGGCCTCTCCTCCACAATTAGCCTCAGAGCAAACCCAACCAATTCGGTCCCATGGAACAATGGATGGTTCTTTGAGGTATTCTCCAAACCCTCATATTGAATATGGACAGGGACCTCGACAATCCTCAGACCACTCTTCTCAGCTAAGGCCAGCTGCTCCATCTCCACAACATAACCGTCAGACTCAAAACTCAATAAGTTGCTCAACGCCTTCGCCGAGAACGCCCTGAAACCACTCTGAGTATCCTTCACATTTGTTGGGATTGCTCGTCTACTCAGAAAATTGATAAATCTTAACCCCAGCCTTCGATAAAGGGGGGCATCCACTACAGAACCCTCAATATACCTTGACCCCACAGTCATATCAGCCTTATTATTTAAAATAGGCTCAAGAAGTCTAGGAATATCATCAGGATTATGCTGACCATCCGCATCCAACACGACAACAATATCAGGGTTCATCTCCCAAGCCCTTTTTATAGCGCTCCTTAAAGCAGCCCCCTTCCCCTTATT
>CAYLIY010000106.1:0-3303 GCA_964384015.1 uncultured Nitrososphaeria archaeon
AAATAAACCATTAAGGCCCTTGTTTTCATCATCTCTTAGGTATCCAATTAAAGTTGCCTCATCTACATCAATTCTGTTTCCATAGCTAACGAACTTGCTTATCCCCGTTCCAGATCCAGCCATGTAATCTAAAGCCGCGTTTCCAAAGGCTCCCGATTGGCTTATGAGGGAGATGTATTCTTTTTTCGGCCTAGGAGAGTTTATAAGCATTCGCCTGTCGGAGGTTCTTTTAAGCTCTGGGAGAAAATCCCCCAGACAATTAAGTCCTATCTCCAATTTCACTGAAACCAGCGCTTATTATGGTTATAGCTTTTATTCCCTTTTCCTCACATTCTTCAAGAACCCTTGGAACGAACTTAGCCAGTATAATTATAACAATGTGATCTATATCATCCTTTATGTCTAAAACACTTTTATAAGCAGGATATCCCAATATTTCTCCCCCCTTAGGGTTTATTAAGAAAAGCTTTCCTTTAAAAACTCCTCTTTCTTTATTTTTGACGAAATTTAAGACTATTTAATGTCCATGCTTGCTAGGATCATGTGGGGCTCCTATAATACAACGGCCTTTGGGTTAAAGAAGGAATCCATCATCGAGTTCATATCCTATCACGTGAAGTTTGGCTTAGAACAAGCCTTGAAACTCCCTCTATAAACCCCCTCCAATAAGGCTCGCTTGCTACGTATTTAGCAATCGCCTTAACATCCTCTATGGCATTTCCCACAGCGATAGTCCTTTCAATGTTCTTAAAGAGAGGGATGTCGTTTTCACTGTCACCTACCGCTATAACCTCTTTAGGATCTATTTTCATGATCTCTAAAATCCTTTGAGTTCCAGTCCACTTATCTGCGTTTTTTGGAGTAACTAGGTAAGCCACCTTACTGTCCACGATGTTAACATCAATATTCTTAGCCCTTAGTATTTTCCTAGCTTCGTCTATCGGGAACTTCCTTTCAAGCACGAGTTCGCATAACCTGGGAGTAAAGGATCCCTCCCTCACTTCATCCCCAAAGCTTTCTTTTAGTGCATTTAAAGCTTTTTTTAACACTTTTTTATCTCCTAAAACCTTAATTTTTCCCATAAAACATATAACTGCTCCATTTTCCGCTATAACAGCTGGTGATGCGCCAAGATAAAGAGCGAGGGAGTAGGTCTCGTATACTCCTCTGCCGGTGCATAAAATAACATCTAAACCTAAATTCCTTAGATACTGTATGAATTTCACAATATCTGGAGCAATTCTTAGTTTTTCATCCGTTAATGTATAATCTACGTCCGTTATTATGGCCTTCACTCTCATCTCTTGAGTATTTTTACGCTGAGCTGATTTTAATGTCTTAGTAATCCTCAAGTAGGCCGAGCTGATAGTAATATATGGTCTGTACTCAGCCTCAAAGGGCCCGTGGCCTAGCTGGGATCAGGGCGTCGAACAGGCGTAAGCCTCCGGAGGTGATGAAGAAAGCCGAAGATCCGGGGTTCGAATCCCCGCGGGCCCGCCATTACCTAGAGGCAAGGATGGACTTCGCGAAATCAGCTAAAACTTCCTCAGGATTGTTCGCCTTAACCACGCCGGAGGCAACAAGAACTCCAGCAGTTCCCAGCTCTAAGGCTCTTTTAACATCCTTTCCATGTTTAATTCCTGCCCCACATAAAACAAGAGTTCTAGGGCTGATAATCTTAACCATATTCACAGTTTTTGTCACTATTTCTGGTTTAGCCATGGATACTGGTATGTCTGTGCCTATGAGCTCTGGGGGTTCATATGCTATGAAATCAGGGCCGAACTTAGCTATTTCCCTGCTCCTTCTGAAGGTAGCCGCACAACATACACTAATCAGTCCATACTTTCTAGCCATTTCCACGCATTTTTTGATTTCCTTTAGCCTTAGCTTTCTCTCAGAATGATTAATTAGCGAGCCCACTGCTCCTGCTTCCTTTATGGCTAAAGGGCTTACATGTCCTGTGAAGGCCCCTTGTTCTATCGGGTCAATATGTTGTGATAGAACTGGAATATCAACCCTTTCAGTTATTAATCGTATATCCGTTAATTGAGGCGCTACAGCTATGCTTACTCCATACTCTTTAGCCACTTTTTCAGCAATTTTGCTTAAAATCAGGGCTTTCCTCCCAATGGCCTCTCTGTAGGCTTTAAAATTCACTATGATTAAGGGCGTCTTCCGAATCTTCATGTCAACATTAAAGGAATCTTAAAGCCTTAAATCGTTATTCTATAAGGTTAAAAGGCGAATATCCGCTAGTTTCCTCCATAGGCTTCAAAAACAGGGAAATTCCAAACTTTCTCTCAATTCTCCTGAGCTTCCTCTTAATTCTCCTTTTAATCACGTTAAATCTATCCTCAGGGACATATACAGTAGCCTCCTTGTCTGAGATGAACTCAACCTTAACCCACGCTGCATACTCACCTAACTCCCCCCTTATAATGCCCTCAACCAAATTTTGGAAATCTAAATCCCTACCTTTCTTTAGAGGGATAACGAAAATCCTTTTACCAAAGATGTACATTTCATATTCCTTCCTTTTAGTAAAGAAATCCCTGACCTCAACTATCGGTCTGGCTAAGTCCTCCCTCTTTAAACCATGTGGAACCTTTGCCACCAGTTTGACCTCATAGACCTTCTTAACAGCTCCATTTTTAATGAAGATCACCGTGTCGAGTATCGAGGGTATCATTCCTAGATCAATTCTCTCGACAAATCTTTGAATGGCATCTATCGGCGTTGTCGCATGAACTACGCCGACCATTCCGACTCCCGCTAACCTTAAGTCCATATATAGCTTGAAATCCTCATCATTGCGCATTTCATCAAAAATCGTGTAATCCGGTCTAGAAAGCAACAGTATATCGTGCATCTCTCGAGCATTTGCTATGGTCTTAGAATATTGAGTTATATCATCAGGAAGTTGTAAATCCCTTGGAGCTTCTATAGTTTTCACGACCTTTCCTTTATCCCTGTAAAACTCAGCTAGGGCCTGAGCAAATGTGGTCTTTCCCTCGCCCGGCGCTCCAGCTATTAGTATTCCCTCAGCTCCCTCACTTAATCTCTTGATCAGCTCGGGGGGTAGATTATAATCAAGCAGTGATAGCTTAACAACAGGTCTTACGGCTGTTAGCTCTAATCCATCGGAGAGAGGAGGCCTGGTTGCAACTATTCTATAATTCCTTAACTGGACTATTAAGATCTCCCTCTTGTCTATTTCTATGAAGCTTTCCCCTTCTTCAGCGTAATCCTTAATCTCTTTGATCATCTCCTCTATTTCCTCCTTAGTTATTGGCCTGTCTC
>CAYLIY010000107.1:0-3226 GCA_964384015.1 uncultured Nitrososphaeria archaeon
GTCCATGGTTGGACTCCACTTTACATCGGTTCCGCCAATTAAAGTGACTGAACTTTCCGTTTTTGAGTATAACAAAACGGGCAATATGCACTGTATGACTAAGGAAATGCTTCCGGCTGTTCCTATATTAATAAAAAAATCTCCTCCTGATAAAACCTCTCCTGGATAAAATTCAACCTTCATTGATCCAACATCAAGGCCACTTATCCTTCCTGAGGAAATTTGAGCTATAGTTTTTAAAGCCATCAGGTGTTGGGGTCTAAGTCCGGGATTAGGTCGTTTTGCTCTTATATTTACAACTTTAACGCTTTTTCCGATAAGCGCTGCTAGAGCTAAAGCTGTCCTGACTATCTGGCCGCCGCCCTCTCCATAGCTTCCATCTATCTCAATGGGCTCCATTACGGCTATCTAACTTTTAATTCTTACAATCTTTTTCTTCTCTAGTATCGTCCAGTATTCAACTTGGATCCCAGGTTCAAGCTTCTTTCTTAAGTTTTCATCCTCTGGCAATGGAACCTCAAAGACCTCATAAGTCTCAGAATCCATGAGTTGCACGGTATCTGTTATGGATATGACTTGAGCTGTTCTCTTATAAACTATCGGGATCTCAACGGTGGAGTCCACAGGACTAACAAAGCTTCTTTTTACATTATCAAATATCCCTATCGCAACTACCCTAGCCTTCGCTGAACCATGCTTTCCTGGCTTAGATTTTTCTATGGAGACTATCTTGCAGGGTTCACCATCTATAACTATGAGAGCTCCCGGCTTTAAACTACCTAGCTCTACTGGCTTGCTCAAAAATAACACCTCCGAGATATCCACACTTAATTTAAATCTAGGGCTTTAAAAATTCAGAAGTGTCAAGCTCATAATAGTGGGTTCAGGTTTCACCTGGGGTCTTGAGTTGCTGATGCCATGATAAATATAGGAATAGTGGCTTTAGAAGGTAGCAGAGAAGCCAAGAGAATAGTAAAACTAATTGTGAGCAAGCTCCAGGGTCACGTGAAGAGGATGCTTGTTTTTCCTCCGATGTCAGACTTGCCTGAAGGAACTCAATGCGTTAGCTCCAGAGGTGAAATTGATGGAGATGTCATCTTAACAATTGGAGGAGATGGGACTATCTTAAGAACATTGCTTGATTTAGGCGACAGAGCTATCCCGATACTTGGAATAGGGATAGGAAGGAGGAATTATCTGGCATCTACTACGAAATCTGGCCTGAAAAAAGCATTAGATATGTTAATTAAGGGGAAATACGAAGTTAAAGTTTTAGATAGGATACGAGCAAGAATAAGAGGGAGAAAGCTACCTTTAGCGCTGAATGAGGTATACTTTACCTCTAGACACCCAGGGAAACCCATATACCTGGAGCTTACTATTAAAAGAGACAGGGAGAAAGTCACTCTATGGAGGGACAAAATGGATGGTGTGATAGTAGCAACTCCAACCGGTTCAACAGCTTACTCCCTCTCAGCTGGTGGTCCGATTGTTCTAGAGGGTTTAAGATCCATGATAATAACCCCTGTTTGTCCTCAAAAGAAACTGTTTCCAGTTGTTGTTCCTCACACGTTCACAGTGAAGGTGAAAAGCGTGGATTCTAGAGATCCTGGCACCATTGTCATCGATGGAAACTACATCCTAGATTTAGCTAAAAACGAGGAAGTAGTAATAACTTATTCGAACATTCCAGCCAAATTTATAATTTTTGGGAATAAATATAGGAAAATATTGGAAATAATAAAGAGAACATGAAAAGAATATACGTTTTAGACGTCTCAGGTCTGGTTAATCCTCCGATGGATGGAGAATCCTACACAACTCCAGAGATTATAGAGGAGATATCTGAGGAGCTTAAAAAAAGCGTGGTCAAGACCAGAGTGAAGTCAGGTGAAGTAAAAGTAAAAAAACCTAAAAGTAGGTACTTAAGAATAGCCTTAAGGGAAGCTAAGGAGACAGGAGACTTAGAGGTGTTATCAAAGGCCGATCTATCAATTTTAGCTCTTGCCCTAGAATTAAGAGAGATAGATAAGGAAATTATTGTCTTAACAGATGATTTTGCCCTTCAGAATATATTCATTAAACTAGGGATTGATACCAAGCCAATATTTGGCAAAAAAATAGAAAAAGTAATAATGTGGAAGAGAATATGTCCGATTTGCAGGACTGAGTATCCTGCAGACTATCCTTCTGATTTCTGTCCTGAATGTGGCATTAAATTGACTAGGAAGGCTTTCCTTAAGATGAGCGTTAATGAACTTAGGGGGCAATCGAGTATATAAATAGCTGGCCAGATTACGTTAAAATAAGAGGAAATGAACAGCGACATTGAAGATCTAGTTAAGAAGGTTATGGAGCTGAAGAAACTAGGCCTGCCTACTAGTGATGTAGCTAAGGAGTTGAACCTGGACGGGGAAACAATAGTCTGGTTGTCCCTGAAACCGCTGAATAAACTGAGGGTTGAAAGAATATCTACTTACGTTGACCTAACAAATATCTACTCATCATCCGCCAGACTGGAAATTATCTCTTCTCTCCTATCAGATCTTATCGAGAGCGAGTTGGGGGACGTCTCAGGGAAAATAGTGGTTAATGTTGGCGATGAGGACGTCCCCCTTGCGACGCTTGTTGCCAGGTCTCTTGAAATAGATTTTTGCCTGATAAAGGAGGCTAAAAACGAGAGAGGGGAAACAGTTAAGTACTTCAGCATAAACTTCAAGAAACCTGTCGGAAGAGAGGTGATAATAGTTCAATCGGTGGTTTCAACGGGAGCTGAAACCGAACAAGTTATAGACAAAATAAGGGAGATAAAAGGCACTCCTGTTGGGGTATTCTGTTTGGCTAATAACTCCATCAGAAAGAATATAAGAGGAATTCCCATTCATCCCCTGATAAAGGTGACCAGAATTGCTGGGGGTAGGAGAATCAAGGGTGGTTAATAAGGAGGAGTTTAACCCTATAGAGGAAATCAAGAGTTTTTTGAGAAGGAACTCTAATGGGAGATCTGGAGCAATATTCTTCTTCATAGGAAAGGTTAAGCGAAAATCAAAAAGCGGTAAACTGGTTGATAAGTTAGAGATAGAATCATACAGGGAGAAATCTGATGAAAAGCTTAAGGAAATATGTAGGAGGATTAAAAGGAAGTTCAACGTGGAGGATTCATTGATCGTCCACGCGGAGGGAATCTTTAATCCAGGTGAGGATTTAGTCTTAGTAGGAGTGGCAG
>CAYLIY010000108.1:0-3185 GCA_964384015.1 uncultured Nitrososphaeria archaeon
TGGGAGAAACCTATTTAATCGATTCTGTTGATGTAAAGGCAGCTCTAGCTGTCATTAAGAAGCTTATAAACCTAACGGGAATAAACGTGGACCTTTCAGAGATCGAGGAGGTAGCTAGGAAGGTAGGGGAGGAGACTAAAAGGATCTTAAGAGGGCTAAAAAGAGAGAAGAAAGAAGAGGGAAGATTAGGATATATTTCCTAAAATGACTGGGCCTTGCGAAGGGAAACTAAAGTTAGATCGGGCGAAAATAATAGTTTGTTGTGAAGAAGATCGTAAAAAACTCCAAGGAGCTGTTTATATTCATTTAAAAGGATATGCTAGAGCTAGAGTAACGCATCTTGATATAGAAAGCAACGGACTGGAAGAGCTAATTGGTGAGAGAGGGAAGTTCTTGAATATATATGGCATCAATGATGGACTTAGGATATTGATTTCCAAAAGGAGCTTCATCGATGTTGTTCATCCATTAATAAACGAGGTTCTTAAGAAGGGAGAAAGAACAAGAACTTGGGTCGGGATGAAGGAGGGAGGAATATACATAGGATTTAGAAAACCCGAAGTTAAAAAATTGGAGAGGCTGGCTGAGAGAGCATTCGGAATGAAACCATCTAAATAAATGATTTAAGCCCTCCTTAGGATGAAAGCTTAAGAATTAAGGGATTAGGTTAATCTTATGAATTGAATTCCTTTTTGCTAAGTGGTGATTTCATGGTCACTGGTAGATTCGATGCCGTTGCCATAGTTGAGGTAGCTGGCTTATCAGATATAAAGACTGTAGCAACAAAAATTCACTCGATAGAAGGGGTTAGAAGGACAGAAACATTAATTCATGTAGAATAATCGAGAGCTATAGCTCATATAGCTAAATTATCGAATTTTCTTAGTTTATCATCCCTTTTTCTATACTAAGCTGTAAAACCTGGTTAAGGTCAACTTTAAATTAAAAGCGCAGTCATCCTAATTTGAATGATAATAGCCGTGGGATCCAGAAATCCATGCAAGGTAATAGCTGTCAAAAGGGTTTTTGAAAAATTTTACAGGGAAGTTCTAGTTAAATCAGTTCCAGTTAAGCCATCAGTTCCGCCTCAGCCGTTAAGCCTCTTAGAAACCATAAAGGGAGCTGTTGAGAGGGGATATAAGGCAATTTTGAGGATAAAGGGGGCTACCTATGGAATTGGAATAGAGGCAGGGCTAATGAGAATCCCCTATACTATTTCAGGGTATTTCGATTTCCAGTTATGCGCGATAATTGATAAGGACATGAAAGTGACTATTGGATCCAGTTCAGCCTTTGAATTTCCACCTGAGGTTATAAATAAGCTCATAAGAAATGAGGCTACTGAATCAGAGGAGTTATTTGAGAAATTGACCGGAATAAGGAATATTGGGGATAAAACGGGTGCGGTAGGATTTTTAACAAGGGGCTTAGTTGACAGAGAGAAGTTAAGTGAGCAATCAATCATATCAGCCTTGATTCCTCGATTAAACAGTGATATTTATGGAGAAAAATGGCCAAAAGTCAATGATATATTGTCTTCACTTTAAAAATGGGAAGTTCTGAAACGTTTATTATTTGAATCTTGATATTAAGTGTAAGGAGAGAGACTTGGACTTTTGGTTTGAAGAATGGTGGGAAAAAAGGAGAGAGGAGATCATTAAGGAGTTAGAGAAGCTAATAACAATTCTGGAGGAGTCAATAGGCAAAATTCTTGAGGAGCTCTATGAGGAAGAAAATTTGGCCGAACCACATGTTTATGGCATTTCTTTTTCCATCGGACCAAATGGAGAGCCTCTGATAGAGAAAATCAAGGAATTTGAACAGGGTAATCACTTTGAAGATCTAAGCAGGAGAGAGCCCATGACTGAGACGTATCATGAGAATGGCGAGGAAATTATTTTAATGGAGCTTCCCGGAGCTGAAGAGAAAAGCATTAAATTAAAGGTTTCTGAAAACTGCTTAGAGGTGACAGCTAAAGGAGAAAATAGGAGCTATTATAAAAAGCTAATCTTAGAGGAACCAATATGCATGAAGAACATAAAGACGAGCTACAAGAACGGAATCTTGGAAATTAGGATAAAAAAGCCGTGAAATAAATTAATAAGCACTTATTTAACGCTTATTCGTTCGTTAATTATCTTTGGTCATAACATAAAGTGAATAAACAACAGCAACAATATTAGTTGTGAGGAAAATTGAATTTCGAGAAATTAGCCGAGGTTTATGAGAAAATAGAGGGCACAACAAAGAGACTCGAGATGACGGACTATCTTGTTGAGCTCTTCAAGACAACTCCGAAGGAGGAAATAGATAAGGTGGTATATCTCACTCTTGGAAGGGTTTATCCTCCTTTCGTAGGGATAGAATTAGGATTAGCCGATAAGCTGACGATAAAAGCAATAAGTTATGCGAGTGGAGCCAGCGAGAAGAAAATCTTGGAGGAATATAAGAAAACTGGGGATATAGGGAAAACAGCTGAGATGTTCATCTCGTCCAAAAAAGTCTTATCCCTTTTCTCCTTCAGGGAGCCTCTCACAGTGAATGAAGTTTACAGATCCTTTGAGGAGATATGCAAAGCAACTGGTAAGGGAGCTCAGGAGAGAAAGATAAGAATCCTTTCACACTTATTCGCAAACGCTACTCCAAGGGAGGCAAGGTATATAGCGAGAATAGTCACTGGAAGGCTTAGGCTGGGGATAGCTGATATGACGATTTTGGATGCATTGGCGATCGCCTATGGAGGGGGGAAGGAGACAAGGGATCTGATAGAGAGAGCTTATAACATATCATGTGATATAGGCTTTGTCGCTAAAACCCTTGCAGAAGGCGGGCTTGAAGCTATAAAAGGGTTTAAAGTAACTGTTGGAAGGCCGGTCAAAGTTCAGCTAGCTGAAAGGCTTGAAACTCTGGAGGAAATACTTGAAAAGCTTGGCAAATGCAGCGCTGAATTTAAATACGATGGAATGAGGATGGAGGTTCACATATCAGGCGACAGAGTTATGATCTTCTCGAGAAGGGAGGAGAACATAACAAGTCAGTTTCCAGATGTGGCCGAGGCAGTTAAGGAGGCCATACTCGCCAGAGAGGCGATAGTCGATGGAGAGGCTGTTCCAGTAGATCCAAACACTGGAGATTTGCTTCCATTTCAGGTGGTTGCGCATAGACGGGGGAGGAAATACGGAATA
>CAYLIY010000109.1:0-1224 GCA_964384015.1 uncultured Nitrososphaeria archaeon
GGGAAAGGCGACATTGCCAGCAAGGGCCAAGGAGGCGTTAAGAATGCTGGGGCGAAAAGCCGGAAGAGCCAGAAGCCCACTGATACCGGTCGGTGAGGAGGCGAGACAGGAGATAGAGGCAGCCCTGAAAGAGGCTGGACTGCTCTAACCCTTTTTACCTCGGCAAGAAGTCGATAGAGCGATGAAAGTCAATTTAGATCAGTTTTATAGGGTTATGTGAAGATTTCAAATTGTGGAGCTACCCCTAAGAAGACTGGAGGAAATCCCAGAGAAGGAGGAACCCCTTAAAATCAAGGATTATATACTTATTAAGCTCTGTGCCTTCGACCTTGGAAGCACAATACCAGGAATCGAAATAGACCCGACGGAGCTATGCTTTACCCTCGTCCACAGAGGGATTGCAGTAGCCAACGAAGACCCCTACCTCGGAATACATGGCCTACAACTCTATATGGCAAGGGAGCTAGGACTCCTAGAGAGGGAGATAGCAGAGAGATTAGGCAAGCCAAAGCTGAGCGAAGAAGAACATAATAGACTCCTTGAGAGAATTAAAGAAGCCCTAAAAGAAGCGGATGGTGAGAAACTGAAAGAGGCTGGGGAGAGATTCCAAAGGCTCACAGCCCTATTATGGAGATATAGTGAGTGGGATAGTAAGCAGATTTCAACTTATGTGGAGAGAAGGCGATTTGGGAGGTTGATCTTCAAACCCCTCCTGGTGAGGTTTGAGCATTGGGAGGGATTCAGGGTTGTGGAGGTCGCCGCCTCAATTCACAGGAGTGGAGTTGGATGCCTAACCCTATGGTTCAGACCAGCAAACCCGAAGGAAGAGCTTAGAGTAGAAGACTTACTAAAGATAATTCAACACCCAAAGAGGGTTGAGGTTGAGGTCGCCATACCAGTAGAGATGGAGAAATGGATAGAGAGGGCAAGAGAAAGATTTGAAGGATTCTCGATGGAGCGATTTGAGAATTTGGATGATGAGGCAAATCGGCATGATATAACTGAGGAATTAAGAATCAAATACAAATGCTTCAAGGGAAACCTATCCTCACTTGCCTGGATATATCTCTATGCCATATATTCATGCTGTGAGGAGCAAACTAAAAAATCCATTCAAGAACTCTACAGAGCTGAAACGTATTGTTATGATCTGCTCTATGTCTTCGTCAAGGGGGGTTAAGGAACCATGGAATGTGATCTCGGAACATCCAAGGCAGATACACG
>CAYLIY010000109.1:1324-3057 GCA_964384015.1 uncultured Nitrososphaeria archaeon
CACGTGATACGCCATGAGGTGGTTGATGCATCAACCCATAAAGAGTCGACGTTTATGTTCTCTCCAATAGTCATGTTGAGGGTTCTTGGAGAGGGAGCCTGGAGAGAAGTCAGGGAGTCTCGGGAGGAGGGGGTTTGGCATCCAGAACTGATCGCCGACGGGGCTCACTTCGAAATTCTTTATTCCCTCCGAAACCTCTTGCATGGATATGATCTTCTCCTCTCAGAGCTTGTTGAGGCTGAGGCTGATATTGAGAGGCTTGTAAGTAGTGAGCGTAGCATCGTCGTCGGCCTTGAGGAGATATACGCCGTAAGACACTCCATCTACGGCTCCGTCAGGAATTGGTGGCAGATAGCTGAGGAGAGGCTGGGCATAACAGAGCTCCATAGGGCTGTAGTGGAGAAGCTTGAGATGGTGAGAAATATCATCACAACGGCTCATCAAGAGAGGTTGAATAGGTTAATGAAATGGCTGACATACATAGGTGTTGGGGCTACAATAATAGGTGCTATGGCTGCATGGCCTCAGATTTGGCAGTTAATCAAAATCATTCAGGGATTGCTCTTCCCTTCATTCTGAGGTTTGGAAAAATAAGGCGAGTTTTAGCTTGATGGTGTCCAGTCTGGTCTGGGAAGATCGCTTCTCCCTTGGCGCCAGTCATAGGCTAGAAAGGTAGGCTTCACTCTCGATAACCTAGACGACAGCTCAAGCATAGGGGTTGTCCCCAACCTCGTCGAATAACACGTCTAACACGCCTTGGAGTTCACAGACTACATCTATGTTCTGGAAAACAGAGTCCTCGAAGGCGCGAGGAGATGCTCCTAGAAAACTTACACCTGAAAAGGCGTTATCTCCGTCTTTGAAGTGTCTCAGGTTTTTGGTGAATATCTTCAGGTTCAATTCGCTCTATCTCGGTTATCCTGTCGAAGTCATGGTCATAGGATATGATCTTCCTTATACCCAACTTCCTCATCGTATGGTAGGTAAGAGCATCATCGAAGTCGAGGCCAAAGTGCTCCATGTATTCGATAGCCCTAATCCTATCTAGGAGGGAGAGGGGTATAACTCTCAGTCCTTTATAGGCTAGGAGGGATGTGAGGAAGAGTCGGAGACCTCTTAACTCCCTTCCATACCGCTCCATTACTATCAGGATGGAATCTATGTGGAATAGGGTTGTTATACCTCTCATGGCGCCGTCTCTTAACGCTCTCAGGAGGACTCCACAGGCCTCAGCATGTTCCTCATCGAGCTCTAGTTCCAAGAAAATGTTCGAGTCTATAAAATAGAGTTCATCTCTTTCACTTAAACTTCTCAGCTCTGATCCTCCTCGCCTCATGTTGAAGCTCCACCCCTGATTTACCTACACCTTTGAGCAAACCTCTAATCGTCTCCACAGGATCCTTAGGCACCTCCACGCCGACGGCCTCCTCCCAACCCGCAACCCACATCCTAATTGCCTCCTCAATAGCCCTACTAAGAGAGCCTCTACCATAGCCATAGACCTCCATGGCGAGCTTCCTGAAACGACGCTCCAATTCCTCATCCAGATAGACCTTGAGTCCCATCCCTTTAGGGACAAAGGAATAAAGATATTTATCCCTTTAGGAACAAAATGAGGGCGACAAGATCCGAAAAAGGAGGTTAATTCTTGAGGTGTTCATCGAACCATTTCAGCATCTGTTTTAGGCGTTCCTTCCTTATGCTTGGTTTTGCTAGGCTGCGGAAGACGTGGC
>CAYLIY010000110.1:0-3007 GCA_964384015.1 uncultured Nitrososphaeria archaeon
AAACTTATCAATGCGCGAATTAAAAACTTAAAAGGCCATAAAATAGCTTAATTTTTAAGTTTTCAGCTATTTGGTTGAAAATCGATCAACTTTCATTAAGACTTTCGTTTGCCTTAATTGTTTCTCTTAACGTTTAGGCTCTTCTTAACAAGCTCGATTATCTTAGATTCATCCGATAGGCTTATCACAGGGATCTTCCTAAATTCGCTGAGATCATTTGCTACAGCCCCGCTTATCGCTATTATCGGTGGAGTTACCTTATCCATGATCTCCTGTAGCTCCCCTCTATTCCTAGCCATTATTATTTTGAGAACATCAGCCCTATTAGCAACCATTGAGCTAAATCCCTCCAAGAGAATAATGTTGGCCCCCCTTCCAGCTATAAGGTCAATTGCGCGATTTAAGTTAAATTCCTCGGTCAATTTCTCAATATAAGCAATTTTAAGCCTAGAAATCCCCATGACTATGCTAGCCCCCGCTCTCATGTGCCTCCACGTGTCCTTGCCCTCAACATCAAGCTTAAAATCTTGATGCCTGATGTGCTTTATCGTGGCAACTTTAAGGCCATTTTCGGACAATCTTGAGGCCAGAATCTCTATCATTTTCGTCTTTCCGCTTTTCTTTCTTCCTAGGACAGCTATTATGGGTGTTTTCATCTCACTCTCCAGCTCTCGAATTTAACATGGGCCATATGTAATTTCCCCTTCGTCCAATAAAGTTTTTTCCTAAGAAACCTTTAGTTAAGATGGCGAGTAAGTTGCCCCTGTTAAGTAGCGACGATATTGAGGAAAGGCGAGTTCTTGAGGTCGCAAGGGCCATGTGCGTTGCAGCAAGAACAGCTCCGAGGACCAAGGGAGTGGATAACATAGTTACAGCGATCGTTTATGGAAAGGAAGATCTAGGGAAAATAGCTGATGAGATGGAGAGGTTAAGTGAGAGGTGGAAATTCTTCAAAAGAGATGCTGAGAACATAAGAAAATCCATCGCGCTTGTCCTAATAGGCTCGTTAAGCAGTGGACCATATAAGTTGGACTGTGGAGCATGCGGCTACGCATCTTGTAATGAGTTTGAAAGGGCTGTTAGAAGAGAGGGGTTGGCCTTCGTGGGCCCAACTTGCTTATATGATATTCTAAATCTCGGAATAGCTATTGGATCGGCCGTGAAGATAGCATCTGAGAACTGCGTCGATAACAGGGTGATGTACTCGGCCGGGGTTGCTGCAAGAAAGTTGGGGTATTTAAAGGCGGATGTGGTGATAGGAATACCTCTTTCGGCAACTGGGAAGAACATATACTTTGACAGACAAAAGAGGCGATACTAAATCTTAAATCTATGAGGGGGCAAGAATCATATGAGTTTCGGTGGGCTAGGATGAGATACAAGATAGTTGGAGATAATCTCCAAATGGTTATCATGGAGCTGGATCCCGGGGAGAAGATATATGCTGAGGCCGGAGCCCTGAACCACATGTCGGCCAACGTAAGGATGGATACGAAAATCAAGGGAGGGTTTTTAAAAGGGATTAAAAGAATCCTGACCGGGGAATCGCTCTTCCTGACAGAATTCTCAGCCCAGGATGAAAAGGGGGTTGTGGCGTTTGCAGGGAACGTTCCTGGGAAGATAATCCCGGTTAAAGTAGAGGGGGAAAGAGAGCTAATAGTCCAAAAAGATGCCTTCTTAGCAGCTGAAGAAGGGGTTGATCTCGACATAGTTTTTGTTAAGAGGATAGGAGCTGGCTTATTTGGGGGAGAGGGGTTCATACTTGAGAAGCTGAGCGGAGAGGGATTAGTCTTCCTGCATGCCTGCGGGGATCTGGTGGAGTATGAGCTTGAGCCGAAGCAGGTCCTTAAGGTCGATACAGGTCATATAGTTGGCTTTGACGCTACAGTTGATTACGATATAGCTCTAGTTAAGGGAATTAAGTCGATGTTGTTCGGAGGGGAAGGAATTTTCCTGGCGAAGCTGACAGGACCTGGAAAGGTGATGATACAGTCGATGACCGCCAGAAATTTAGCAGCTGCACTAAGCCCGTTCTTAACGGGGAAATCATCAGGTAGAGGAGGAATTCAGCTAAACTTTGGAATTTGAAATGGATCGCAGAATTATCGGAGTCATAGCTGTTATTCTCCTTTTAGTAGCTATTATAATGTTCTTTCCATTCATAGTGAAGGCCATTTTACTCTTAGGGATGATCTATGTGGCCCTAATCGGAGCGGTTATCCTGATAGCTATGGCAGCCCTCGTCATCAAGGTGATAGTCATGCCTTATTACATGATCAAGAAGAGCAAGGAAAAAGAGAAGGAAACAAGGGGGGTAACCCTAGAGCAAGTAAAGGAGGAAGAGAGCAGTTAACTTCTCAAAGATTTGTTAGAATTCCCTTTAACCTAGCTAAAGCTTCCTTTTTCACCTTTTCATAAACATTGTTCCCGTGGGAGTCTATCGTTATTATTATCGGTCCGAATTCCTTAACCTCTAACACCCAGATCGCTTCAGGCATTCCTAAATCTAACCATTTCACGTCCTTAACTCTTTTAATTGCCTTAGAGGCTAAAACAGCCGCTCCTCCCGTGAAAACACCATAAGCAGCGTGATATTTCCTAGCAGCTCTTACCGTCCCTTTCCCCATTCCTCCCTTGCCTATGATGAGTTTAACCCCCAACTCGCCGATCAGCCTATCACTGAAGGCTTCCATCCTCATGCTTGTCGTTGGACCTGCTGCTATGACCTTCCATTCCCTTCCTTTTCTTCTAATAAGTGGGCCACAGTGATAAACTACGGAGTTCTTTAGATCTACTGGGAGACTGAGCCCTTTGTCCAAATATTCGATCATCCTTTTATGGGCAGCGTCCCTTGCTGTATAGATCTCCCCAGTTATGTATACCACGTCCCAAACTGAGAGCCTCCTTACATCGATCTCAGATATTGGAGTTCTCAAGTGATATTCTGCCATTTTACATCCCTAAATCATTTATTCAAGAAAATAGCCTCTCCATCTCTAGTTATCCT
>CAYLIY010000111.1:0-3001 GCA_964384015.1 uncultured Nitrososphaeria archaeon
AATTTCAGAGGATGTGACTGATAGGATCTGTAGTTTTCTCGGCCACCCAACCGAGTGCCCTCATGGGAACTTAATACCCTCAAATCCGGTTTGCTGCGGAGGTGAAAGACGTTGAGGACAAGTATGCTCATGAGCGTAGCATTATTACAACTCTTCCTGATAGCGGGATTAATGCCCTGTATAATGGCGAATGAGAGAATAAGGATCGCGGTATCCATTGAGGCTTTAAGGACTATAATAGCTCCGATCGGGGAATCCTTAGTTGAGATAGATGTTCTACTTCCCGAGGGAGTTGAGCCCCACCTCTTCCAAGTAAGCCCCTCAGTTATCGAGAGAGCTGAGCTGGCCGAACTAATAGTTCACACCGGTCACTTCGAGTTTGAGTATAAGTTAGTTGAGGTCTTAAATAAGGAGTTTCTTGGCTTAGAGGACTATAAGAAAAATGGGTTAATCCTGCTCAATTATCCTGGAACAGATAAGCCAAATATTCACGGATACTGGCTATATCCAGATAACGCCTTGGCGATAGCCAAAACAGTAACTGATAAGCTAATCAAGCTGGATCCAGCTCATTCAGAGGTATATAAGGCCAATTTCGAGGCGTTTAAGGAGAGACTAGCCAAGCTTAAGAGCTTCATAGCGAGATCGATGAAGGAGCGCGGATTAACGGGAGCAAGGGTTATAACAGCCGCGCCAGCTGAGCAGTATTTGGCGGCAAGTTTAGGCTTAAACGTAATGGCGTTTATATCAAGGGAACACAACGTGTTTCTAAGTGGAAAAGAGCTTCAGGATGTAGAAAGCAAGTTAAGGGAAGGAGAGTATTTGTTTATACTTATGAGCGACGTATCTGAAGCCGGAAAAGCGGGGGATTTCGCTGAACAAATATCGGCAGATACGAACAGGCCATTGATCAAGGTGAAGGTTCTATCATCGAAGGACATCCCTGATTACTTCTCGTTAATGACCTACAATCTAGGACTCGTAATCTCCAGCCAGCTCTCAAGAGCACCTGGCGAAGGGGGATCAAGCCTTTTAATGATTTCAACGATTGCTGGCTTGCTTATTATAGCCATTTTTGAGGGATTCCTCATAGTTCGTTTACGGAGGGGTGCAACTTAGGATGCACATGCTATATACCAAGGAATTAACTGTGAAATTTGACGAAACGGTAGCTTTGGAAAATGTTTCGATAGAGGTTGAATATCCATCGCTCCTAACGATAATGGGGCCTAACGCAGCTGGCAAGACAACTCTTTTAAGGACTATTTTAGGCTTTGTTAGGCCATATAAAGGCCAAATTAAGGTGTTGGATATGGATCCGAAAAAAGAGGCAGATAGAATAAGATCAGTGGTCGGCTATGTTCCACAGCAAGAACACATCTCATTTAACGTGCCCCTCAGGGTGATAGATGTCGTACTAATGGGGATAATGGCTAAAAAGAAATTTCCAAGAATCGTCAGAAAGGAAGAACTTAAAGCCGCATACACGGCCCTTGATCTCGTCGGATTAAGGGATGTGTGGAATAGGAGGTTTAAGGATTTATCTGGGGGACAACAACAAAGAGTTCTGATAGCGAGGGCCTTAGGGGCGAGGCCAAAGCTGCTTTTATTGGATGAACCCTTGTCAAACATCGATGTTGAAAGCAAGGCGGAAATAGCTGAAGTCCTAAATTGTCTCAAGGAAGAGCACTCGATCGGCATAATAATGGTAACTCATGACATAAATCCAGTTATAGAATACACGGACAAGGCTGTTCTCCTCAACAAGAGAGTCATAGCCTTCGGAGATCCAAAGGATGTTTTCACGGATGAGAACCTGCGTGAAGTTTACGGCATGAGACCGAAGGCCGTGGTGATAGAGGGGAAATACTACATCATAACAGGTGACATACATGTTAGGCGTTAATATAGAGCCTTTTCTCTTTAGAGCACTTATAGCGTCCTTTTTAATATCTGTCTCGGTTTTCGGCTCAAGCCCATTCATCGCCATGAGAGAGCTCTCATTTTTGGTAGTTGAGGTTGCTCACGCGATTTTATGCGGGGCGGCCCTCGGTTTATTAATTAATGAGGTCTTTTCAGGCATAATAGATCCAGTTTGGCTTGCTTTAATCTTCGGCGTATCATCTGGGCTTATTGCCGGATATTTCGGTGAAAAAGGCTCTAAGAGAATGGAAGTTGCGATAGGCGCCTTATTTGCACTAAATATGGCTCTAGCTGTTCTTTTTATGGGAATGATATCACCAAGCGATCTGCCCAAGATATGGGGCTACTTGATAGGGGATCTCTTCCTTTTAACAGATATCGATCTATCATTGTTGGTGATCTCCTCAGTTTTGATAGGGTTAACAGCCATTTTGTTCGCTAAGGAGTTCACTTATATATCATTTGATGAGGAGGGGGCTGCTGCCCATGGAATGAACACGAGGTTTTATCATTATTTAATGATATTAGTGATTTCGATAGCCACGGTCTCCGCCGTCAGGGCAATAGGGGCGATACTCGTCTATGCATTGATGGTCATCCCCGGTGCTGTGACCATCGAGCTTGCCTCAACAGCATATAAGATGGGCATCCTGTCCTTCGTCTTAGCTTTGATTTCGCTTCTATCTGGGATTTTTCTCTCCCTAACAGTAGGCCTTCCCCCAAGCGGGCTCATAGGCGCTATCCTCTTTATGATGTACCTCCTAGTAATCGTTATGAAGAAGAAATAAAGTGACAACCCTTAGGTGCATTATTGGCTACCATGGGGGATTTAAAGCGTCATTAAGACCTCAGGGGGTTTAGGAGATATATTTAAATACGGAAGTTGCTTATTCATAGAGGGTATGAAAATAGAATTCTGTCCTAAATGCGGCACTAAGCTGAACATTGAAATCAGAAATGGAGAAGTTGTAGCTGTTTGTCCAAAATGTGGGTATTATAAAGGGGCGACGGTAAAGGAGACCGAGGAGAAATACAGGACAAGTGAAAGAGTGACCGTCATCAGAGAGGAGTTGATCCC
>CAYLIY010000112.1:0-2997 GCA_964384015.1 uncultured Nitrososphaeria archaeon
CCCACAACCCAAAACACCCAAACCCATCAACCACCACCTTTCAAAATAATCTCAACAATCACCTCTTCCGGAATTTTCTCCAAAATCTCCCTCACATGCGCCCGAACCAAGCGGGCAAAAGCATTCGGATCTCTCCCTAACGCCCTAGCAACTCTACCAATTCCTGGCAGAATTATATACTTCTTCAAGGCTTATCACCCTTAAGCCCTTTAACAACCTCTCTAAGCTCTAGAACAAGTTCCTGAATGTGAGAAATCAGCATCATATGTTGCTCCATACCCTTGGCGAAAACTTCAAGACTTTCAGATAACCTCTCCATGACGTTTTCTATCTTAGCCACCCGTTGCTCGAGAGAGGATACTTTCTCCGGGACCTCTGTAACCATCCTGATATAGCGGTCGGCAAGCTCCGGATCTAAGAACCCTATCTCCCCCTCCCCTGGAGAAGCATCGACGAATCCCAAACCATTTTTAACAGTCGAAACCTTCCCAGACTCCCGGACAAACGGATCAGGAAACTCAAAATGAGGCTTACCATTAGGAACAGGAATCCCAAGCTCCCAACCATACTTATACGCAAACTCCGCAACAACCCTAAGCACATAATTATACGCATCAAACAAAGCACGCCAAGGATCCCCACCATAAAAACTACGAAGATAAGCAATAACACTCCGCGAAGTCCTAACAAGCGTAACATTACCAAAACGCGCCGACCTAGCACGCCAACCCCTAACCTCCCACTCCCTCCCACCACCAGGCCACACACCCTCCCTAAAAACAGGAAACCTAAGCGAAAAACGATCAACCCGAAAACAAACATCACCCCCCACGTTTCCATTTCGCACTTTAAGGTTTACATTACTATTTTGAAGAATAGCCCTACCAGCATCAGTAAGCTCATAAATCTTAATATTACTACGAACCACAACCCTAACAAGGCCATTATCCTCCAGTTTGCGTAGGATCCTGTAAACCCTATCCTTTTTAACGCCGAGCTTACGGGCTATCTGCGCGCCATAATCATACCCCTTAGATATAGCCAGTAAAACCCTAAACGCGAGAGGACTTGTACGACTTGTAAACTTCGCAGGTTTACGCGAAACCCTCTCGGGAAAAATGTAAACCTTTCTCCCGGGGTTTCGCGATTTTTTACACCCATTTCGCGAAAGGTTTACACCAGCAGAAGAAAGCTTCCTCTTAATCCTGTAAACCAAAACCTTCACAGTATTAACACTAATACCTAACTCCTCGGCAACCTCCCTATACTTCAAACCCCGCTTTAAAAGATCCAAAACCTGACTCTCACGCCGAGAAAGAAGCGCGCGCAATAAATCACCAACTTAAGGCTTATATCTGTATTACCTTCACTTTGAAGCCTTTCTCGTATATGCTTAGTAGTCTTTTCTTGTAATTCTCGTACTCCTGCTTTGTCATAAGTATGGCATGATATCCTTTGAATTTTGAATGTAGAATTCTGCCGAGGCGTTGCAATTCTTGTCTTCGGCTTCCAAAAAGAAAATCAAACTCTAAAATGTTCCTTAGTTTAGTAATATCTAATCCTTCATCTCCAACTCTTGAGATCACTATTACTCTGCTGGATTCTATAACTTCTAAACGTTTACGTGTTCCACCATGAACAAATGGGGCATTAATCATCTTAGCTATTTTATTACCCATACTTATCGAATCACAAAATATCAGCGTCTTTCCAATGCTAGCTTTAGTTTCTAGAAGCATCTTTAGAATCTGTATCTTTTTAGCCTTTGACTCGACAATATAAAGCTCTATTTCGGGTTCGGCTATTACATGCTTCCTGACAAAATCTCTCCATGATAGTCCTATAGGAAAACCTGAAAGCGTGAAAATCAGTGAATGTCTACCGTCTTCACGATAGGGAGTCGCCGATAGACTTATTCTATATTTGGCTTTAAGGAATGCGGCTTTAATGTAAGTATTAGCGGGCAGATGATGGGCTTCATCAAAAACTATTAGCGTGTACTCTTTTCCTTCAACCTTGTGTATACTTGCATATGTTAGAATTTCAACTTCACTTAATATATGAGGTGGACAATATTCTCTTATCATTTTATACCATTGTTCAATCAGCGTTCTTGAGGGCACTAAAACCAATTTTCTACCTTTAAGCCTAGTCATCGCGTACATTGAGAGAAATGTTTTACCCGCTCCAGCAGGATAGAAAACGCCTATCCACCCAGTTTTCAGAAAGGTTTCCCACGCTTTCCTTTGGTAATCTCGAAGCGTAAACTTAGGCTCTAGATTTCTTAAGTCTGCTTTCGATACAGGTTGCGGTTTAAATGGTAATATTCCGTCTTCTATCAATTTAATCAAAAGATTAAACTTAGAACGTGGTGATTTTATGCGAATTTTATTTTCATCTCTTTTTCTAAAGCGTAAATATTGTCTGTATTTCTGCCAAATCTCATCGATATCTCCTTCTTTTACAATAAGCCAGTCTCCTTCAATATACAATTTTACTTTTGGTTTTGTTAACCCGAGTTCTTTTTTGAGATCCTCTGGAAGTGGATATATCCAATCAATAAACTTGTTCACTATAAACACGTTAAAGCTTTTTGTTTGAAATGCAAGCCAACCAATGCTTAATGGTATAAATCTTGGTACTACAAGCCACCACTCACCTTTACCCTTAGGTAAAATTACGTAGGGCTTTGCTAAGAAATCCTCAAAAGCGGTCACATCTATATCCATTAGATATGACTCCATCAGCAATTTTGCATATTTATCCCTCATATTCGACAATTTCTTTTCAATCTTCCTATACTCCTCCTCAAATTGAGCAATAGCCTTCTTTGCTCTCTCCAAAGCCTGTAAAAGATGATCAAAATCTCCTTCGATGTTTTCCCATTCTGACATTTATAACACCTTAAGAAGCTCTTTTTTGATGAAATACCGTGTGCCTGCCTCCTTTAGTAGTTTCAGCGCTGGCTTTACTTCGTTGCGATACTCCTCTCGCGTG
>CAYLIY010000113.1:0-2987 GCA_964384015.1 uncultured Nitrososphaeria archaeon
CCCGCCCCACAGAGTAAGCTGAGTGAAACCCTTATAATTTTTAAAGGTAGCGCCGCTCGGTTCTGTTGAGTCTTTCGGTGTTCTTTTTCGGTGTTGAAAGTTCGGTGGCGTCAAGTTTCAAGCTCTTCTAAACCCTATATTTCTACAGCTATTCTCAGGCGGTTCTGTTAAGTTTTCGGTAGATGAGGAGGGGAAACGTCATCCTGCTTTTTCTCTTTCCTCCTCTAGGTCGGCGTTGAGTCCAACCAAACCTCCGATAATCCCAAGTATGAAGGCCCCAGGTGGCCCAGCGATTAACCCTCCCACTATCCCTCCGCCAAATAGTCCTAAGATGGTACGTGGGGCGCTTTGGATGCCCCGTCTCACAGCCTCTTCTGGAGGGGGGATAACTTGTTTGGCTTCGGCCTCCTCCACCTTTATGAGTCTTCCATCCTTGAATACGTAGCGGGGATACCGTTTCCGCCTGGAAGACATAGCCTCACCAACTGGATAGAACTTTTCGTTCCTTATAAACCCTTTTTCGTTACAATAAGATTCTTAAGGTGAAACTTCTTAACCTTATGTCGGTGGTAATATGCCATATGTCAAGCTTGAGTTTGATAAGGATGAATATGAGAAGATTGAGGCCTTGAAGAGGGAGTATGGTCTTAAGCAGACAACCGAGCTGATAAGGTTTCTGATAACCTCTCACTACAAAATGATTAAGAGGCAAAACGAGGGTGGCCGACAGCCTTCCTTATAAGTCCATACCATCTATTTTTTCCAAGTTCCAACTCCATTCCTGCTGCAGGTGTTTTACCGTTTAGTGCCATGTGTGGTCTTATGAAGTTGTAGTATATGTCGAATCCTCTGACTATCGGCGTGTCTTCTATCTTCATCCCTCTCAGCACCTTGTCCCTCTCCCTTCTGGTTCCCTGAAGCCTCTCTATGAGATTGTTGTTTGGGTTTCCGTTAAGCCTTATATGGCGGGTGTGTTTGGTTCTGGGGCCTCTGAGGGTGTAGAACTCCTTTTTGAAGGCTCTCTGATAGGCTCTCAGGCCGTCTGTGATGACCTCCTCAACCCTCTGTTCTCTTATTCTCTTCTTGGCTTTCTGGAAGAGCCTTCTGGCGTCTTGGGTTCTTCGCTCTGCGGAGATGTGGGAGGCCAATAGGAAGCGGGTTTCCTTGTCCATTATCGACCAGAGCCACCTCCACTTTCCGCCTACTTTGACCATCATCTCGTCGGCGCATAGAACCCCAGATATCTCTGGAATCAATCTCTCAATTATCTCTCTAGGATGTCTATGTATCGCTTTATCCACTTGTATAGGGTGCTGTAGTGAACATTTAGGCCGTGGAACTGCTTTAGGTGGTCGGCGATCTTCCTCAGGCTTAGGCCCTTGAAGTATAGGTCTAGTGTGGTCGCTATTATCATCGGGTCGTATTTCAGCTTCTTGAAGGGGTCTTCTGGGACGAACTTACGTCCACAGCTCTTACATTTATAGACCTGCTTCCCAGATTCATGGCCGTATTTGATGATGGCGATGGAGCCACACCACTTACACCTCACATCCCCCTTGGGTTTGAGCCTCCCCCTGAGCATCAACCAGAACCTCACGGCGTGGATATGCTTACATTCAACCCTCCTGTAGGTGTGGTCTGGACAGGTGCAGGCCCAACCAGATTCAACTCTCGCAACCCTATATGTGCCATTGCCAGATTGAGATGGAACTAGGAAGGTGGATTCATCGATCTGGGTGATGGAGTCTCCCTTGGCGATGATCGCATAGCCCCTTATCGCCCTTACATCATCAAAGTTTTGTAACACCATACTACTACACCACTATGATTATAATCCTATCCCTATATAAATCTTTTGCTAAAGATTTATATAATCTTGCTATTTCTCTCATTATGGTGGTCTGTGTGTCTAAGAAGGGGAGGAAGGCGACTTCGATAAAGATAGACCCCGACCTCTGGAAGGAGGTCAAGATAGAGGCCATACGGAGGGATATGGAGGTCTCTGAACTCGTGGAGCTGGCCCTGAGAAAGGAACTCGGATTCGGAGGACGAAAGGATGAGTGAAGAACTAACTGAGATTGAGAAGAGGATACGTGATTCAGTGGAGGATCTTTTTAAACCTCTTTTAAATTGGAGTTCTAAATTAGTTGAATGGAGTGAACAAACAGTGGAATATTGCGAAAAACTCGAAAATAAGTTAGAGAGTGAAGCTATAGTATCTATCTGGGACTTAAGATTTATTGGAGTTCATCTTTCTAGGCTTGCAATTATACAACAACATCTAGCAATACTGCAACATAAAATATTAACAGAGTTTAAGGAAGCTGTAATCTATCTTGCATATCTATCAATATATTGGAATATAAAATCGAATGAAATTATAATGCCAGTTTTGGGTGAGAAATTTAAAACCATCGAGGAATTAATAGATAAAATAGTGATGAAAATTAAGATGTTGGAGAAGCGAAGGGAGAAGATTGAACTGGAGGTTGAAGAGAACATTAAGGAGGCCCTCGAAGAATTTCTAAAGTGGAGAGAGAGTCTTAGGAAGGCTCAGAGGAAGTATATAATGTGATTGCCATGGAGCTTGAGAGGCTTAAGAGGCTTAGGGATCTAAAATATGGAGCTCCTAGAGGCCACCCTCCACATCCTGAACTACATCAGAACCTATGCTGAGAGTGGTGAAGCCCCCGAAGGGCTGGAGCTCCTCCTCCGACAGATAGACCCCCTCCTCCACCATGTGCATAGTCTCCTCAACGAGATAGACGCAGAGATAGCCCTACCACCGAACTTTCAACACCGATTTAGAACACCAGAAGATTCAACAGAACCCGCCGCTCCAACATTTTCACCCAGCCCTCCATGGAGTCCTGGTCGGAAATCCTTATAGAGGCCCTTGGGAGGCGGTGAGGCTGGGTTGAGGCTGATCCGGAAGGTTTCGAGGAAACGGTATTACAGTAAGGCGGTCTATGAGCATGAGCGCATAC
>CAYLIY010000114.1:0-2952 GCA_964384015.1 uncultured Nitrososphaeria archaeon
ATATCATATTGCTTATCAGCCTTAATTAAGATCTTTAGAACTCATGCTGAGGCCTCCACAAGTGATTTAAATCGCCGAGGAGCTTGGTTTTTGCTACAGGATATGATTTACCCTAATTCACTGATATTTGCATATTGGGACTCTGCTAATGGGATTCTGGGATCAGAACAAGACAATGAACTCTATGGATTGGAGATCGAATGAACTAGAGCATTTTTATGATTAAAATTTAATAATAGTGACAAGGACCTTAACGCATAAACCAGTTCAAGGAAATGTTCTGATCTTCCCTCTCCATTTTCTTTATCTAGCTAAAAAGCTCTTCAAATCACCTTACGCAATCATTCGTTAATGTTCTTACTATGAGCAAAAATTCCTCAGTAGAAGGCGCCAATTAGATTAAAACTTTCTTTCGAAAATGTAATTTAGCGCTAGATATCTCATCGATCACGTAAAAGTTCATTCTACTAAGAAATAACCTAAAGAATTTAGATCGAGAAGATTTAAGGCCAAAAAAGCCTTATTGCCACTGGACCTCCTCTCCTGGAGGAACGAAATCCCTCCAGCTTGGAATTGATTCAGGTAATCCTTTTCTCTTTCTGATCTCGGTTATTACTTTTGGAGCTAAGGATTTTGGTAATAAACGCCATCTTGAAAAGCGCATTTGCCAAAATGCTCTCCCTGAGGTTGATCCTCGCATTACTGTTGATAGATCAAATGTTTCAGCTGTTGGGATCTCCCCGTTTATCACAGTGAAGTATTCTCTTTGGTCTATTCCTAAGACAAGCCCGCGTTTGCTGCTTAAAACGCTTGTAACAGCCCCTATAAGCTCCCCCGGTACTTGTATCTGAATTGACATAATTGGCTCGTAAATCGCCGGATCTGCTGTTAACATTGCGCCTAGAAGAGCCCTATGAATAGCTGGATAGATTTGAGCAAATGTGCGGTGTGCAGGGTCTTCATGAAGCTCTGCGTCGACTAAAATAACTTTTACGCCTCTCACCGGCTCTCTTGCAAGCACTCCTTCTTCACAGAAATCCTTAAATGCTGCCTCTATCATCGACCTTGCCTCATCTAGGAACTGGACTCCTTTTGTCATGTTTATCAGTAAATTGCCCCTTTCATCGATTCTCCAGACGTTTCTAGCCATAGCCATTGGCCATCCAAGGTCAAACAATTTATTCGCGATTAATTTTCTCGGCATTCCGTCTGTTAGTTCACCGCTTGTTATCATTCTCACAACTTCCTCCTCTAATGGCTCTAAGTAAAGCTTAAACTTATTATGTTTGTTAGGTGATTTTCCTGGGAATACAGCTGATCTTCTCGTTATAGTTTCTCTGTAGACAACTATTGGCTGAGATGTGAGTATTTCTAGGCCTTTTTTCCTCAAAAAGTGAACGGCAAGTTCTAAATGAAGAACTCCCATCCCGCTTATTAGGTATTCTCCCGTCTCCTCATTTATCTTCACGACTAAGTTCGGATCCTCAATTGCCATCTTTCTGAGCTCAGAAACCAGTTTTGGAAGATCCCTACTGTGCTTAGGTTCGATCGCTATAGTTACGACTGGCTCCGAAATATACTTTATCGCCTCAAATGGTATCATATCTGGAACAGTCGTAACAGTTTCACCTGCTCTAGCATGTTCAAGCCCAAGAACCGCCGGTATATTCCCAGCGATCATTTTAGGTACTATTTCTCTCCATGGGCCCATGTACATTCCCACTTGCAAAATTCTGTCCTTAGTTTGGCTGTTTAAAAGATAAACTTCCTGCCCTGGCTCCAAAGTTCCACTTAAAAGCCTTCCTGTTGCCACAATTCCAGCTTTTGGATCAACTGTAACGTTTGTTACCATGAAAGCCACTGGTCCGCACTCATCACAGTTTATCATCGCTTTTCCTATTTCGCTGTTTAAATCTCCTTTCCATATCTTCTCAATTCTATATTTTTGAGCCTCTATGGGCGTTGGAACATGCTCAACAACCATATCAAGTATTGCTCTATGCAATGGGGCCTTTCTTCTTAGCTCCTCCAAACTTCCACTCTTATAATACTCAATGACATCGTTAAAGGTTAAATTTGCCTCTTTTGCCATTCTTAGGGTAAATCCCCATCTATCCTTTGCAGATCCAAATGCAACATTGTTTTTTATTGGCGAAACCTTCCACTTCTCCCTGTATCCCTTCTCCCCGAATATCTCAATTAGGTTGTTAAACTTGCTTATTATCCTCATCAGTTTCTCCTGAATTTGCTCAGGCCTTAGCTTTAGCTCCGTTATGAGCCTATCTATTTTGTTTATATAGAGAAGTGGCCTGACTCTTTCACTCAAAGCCTGTCTAGTCACCGTTTCTGTTTGGACCATCACCTCCTCAACCGCGTCGACCACCACAACGGTCCCATCTATGGCTCTTAAGGCTCTTGTTACCTTGCCTGTGAAGTCAACGTGCCCAGGAGTATCTATCAGGTTTATCACGTACTCCTTTCCATCGAATTCATGCAAAAGGGAGATATTGGCTGTTTTTATTGTTATTCCTCTCTTTTGCTCTTCCTCTAGATAATCCAGAGCTCTTGCCTCTCCTGCTATCTTCTCGGAGAGGAGCCCTGATGACGCCAATAGGGAATCAGTCAAAGTAGTCTTTCCGTGGTCGATATGGGCAATTATTCCTATGTTTCTCACCCTCGCCCTATCTCCGATTATCCTCAGAATCTCCTCGGTTTGCTTAAAACGAACCATCTCTATACCTCCTATGATGTGATTTAAGGTTGCTTATAAATTATTGAGCTCCATTAAATACATCAGCCTTGCTCAAGATAAGGAGTTAAATTAACCTAGTTATTGATACAAATTGGCTCTCATTAACAATTTTAGGGCAAGATAATTGTTCTACCCGTTTCTTTCTCGGCCACATTTGGTCTTTCCACTCAAGTGTTTGTGTTTTCATCATTGTATATAAA
>CAYLIY010000115.1:0-390 GCA_964384015.1 uncultured Nitrososphaeria archaeon
GCGTAAAAGATGCGTGGAAAATATCTTGGGGGGAGGTTGCTGATGAAGTCGGGGGATTGCCAGCCGTTAAGTTTCACTGCGGAATTCTGGCTGTGGGAGCTTTTAGAAGAGCTATCAGAGAGTATTATAAGAAAAGGGGCAAAAAACCAAAATGGTTGCCAACCAAACTAACTTTTGAGGAAAAGCAGGCATTAGAGGAGGAAGAATTAGCTAGAATTTTATCTAAAGGGATTGGTGGGAACGTTGATCAATCCCTATGACATTAGAAAGGATTTTCCAATATTAAACAGAATTGTTAACGGGCATAGGATCATCTATTTTGATAATGCAGCAACCTCTCAGAAACCAATTCAGGTAATAGAGGCCATCAGGGAGTTTTACGAGAAACAC
>CAYLIY010000115.1:400-1813 GCA_964384015.1 uncultured Nitrososphaeria archaeon
AACACAACGCAAATATTCATAGAGCCGTTCACACGCTTGCTCAGGAATCAACAGAGCTCTATGAAGGCGCTCACGAGAAAGTTGCTAGGTTCATAAATGCTGAGCATATGGGCGAAGTAATATTCGTTAAAAATACAACTGAGGCCATAAACTTAGTTGCATATTCTTGGGGGATGAGAAATCTTGAGAGGGGGGACGAGGTAATAGTCACCTTAATGGATCATCATAGCAATATTGTCCCTTGGCACATTCTGTCGATGATTAAAGGCTTTAAATTAAGGTTTATAGGGCTGAAAGATGACGGAACATTGAATTATGAGGAATTTGAAGAAGTTATTTCGGAAAAAACAAGAATTGTGTGTATTCCTCATGTTTCAAATGTTTTAGGAGTGGTTAATGACGTTAGAAGGATAGCCAAGATAGCTCATGAAGTTGAGGCGTTGATTTTAGTGGATGGAGCTCAATCCGTTCCGCATCAGCCGGTTGATGTGAAAAAACTTGAAATCGATTTTTTAGTCTTCTCTGGACATAAAATGCTAGGACCTACGGGAATAGGAGTACTTTACGGAAAAGAGGAAATTTTAAAGGAAATGGAGCCTTTTTTAGGCGGAGGCGATATGGTCAAGGAGGTTAGATATGACCCAGCCGGTGAGCGCTGTAAGATTATCTGGAATGACCTTCCGTGGAAGTTCGAGGCAGGAACTCCAAATATCGCTGGAGCGATAGGTTTACAGGAGGCCTTGGATTATTTGGAAAGGATAGGGATGGAAAATGTTGAGAAACATGAGAAGGAACTTGTTTCATACACCATGAAGCGCTTAAATGAACTTGATGAAGTGATCGTTTATGGGCCGAGGGAAATAAGTCTAAAGGGCGGGATAATAGCCTTTAATGTCAAGGGAATGGATTCCCACACGGTCGCTATGTTGCTTGATGGATACGGGATAATGGTACGAAGTGGATTTCATTGCGCCCAGCCTCTTCACCAAAGGCTTGGAATTTCATCAAGTGTGAGGGCAAGCTTTTACATTTACAATACGAGGGAGGAAGTAGACAAGTTTATTGACGTGTTAAGGGAATTAAACGATCAAAATGATCCCTGAGTCAATACGTAGATACGTATCTAGAATAGAGGAGGCATGCGGCGAGGAGGCTGATTATATAGTCCTGCTCAAACACGACCTTCGAGAAGAAGCCATTAAAAAGATACTCACGAGGGGAGTAGTTATTAGGTCTGTTTCTGGAGTTCTAACCTATATAAGGTATAAAAATAAACTAATAGGTGTTTTTAGCACTGGAAAATTAGTTATGAAGGAAATAAAGGATAAGAAGGAGTTAAAGGAGATATTAAACGAACTCCTTGCTTAAATCTCAACTATTTCGCCTGTTATCTTCGCCTTCTTAATTTTAGAT
>CAYLIY010000115.1:1823-2951 GCA_964384015.1 uncultured Nitrososphaeria archaeon
CGACCTCTTCATCGAAGTAGGGATCTGTGAAGAGGTATTTAAAGCCGAAATCTGGGAAAATCACCACGAAAAGGCCAGCATTCACCTCCTTAGCCACCTTCGCAGCAGCGTACATCGCTGCTCCAGATGACTGGCCAGCGAATATTCCTTCCTCCTTAGTTATTTTAAGAGCCCATTTATAAGCTTCCTCCGTCGAGACAATTATTTTCATGTCGAGAAGAGTCTCATCGAATATCTTAGGTCTGATAGCCTCGCTCATGTTCTTTAATCCCTGAATCCTATGGTCCCTCTCAGGTTCGACACCTATTAGCTTAATCGATGGATTTTTCTCCTTCAAAAACTTCCCCACCCCCATCATTGTCCCGCTAGTCCCTAAACCAGCTATAAAATGCGTTATTTTTCCTTCAGTTTGTTCCCATATTTCCCTACCTGTTGTATCGTAATGAACCTTGGGATTCGCTGGATTATCGAATTGATTAGGCATGAAGTAGTTCTTAGTTGAAACAGGTCCTCTTAAGTCTTTTTCGCTTAAGGTTTCCTTAGAGTCCTCGATTAAGATTTTCCGGGCTAGCCTTATAGCTCCATCCACTCCCTCCTGTGGCGGGGTTAAAATCACTTTAGCCCCAAAGGCTTTCAATAAGAGAACTTTCTCCATACTTACGCTAGCTGGCATAATCAACAAGCACTTATAACCTTTAAAGGCGGCTATCATAGCCAAACCTATTCCTGTGTTTCCGGAGGTCGGCTCTATTATCACCTTATCCTTAGTTAACATCCCTTTTTTCTCGGCTTCATCTATCATTTTCATGCATACTCTATCCTTTACTGATCCTCCAGGATTATATCCCTCCAGTTTAGCGTATATCAGGACATTTTTGTTTGGATTCAGCTTATTTATCTTAACAAGGGGGGTCCCCCCTATAAGCTCAATTACGTTCTCTGCTATCTTCATCACTCTCAATTATAACGTTGTTATATAATTTAAAATTATCCTAAACAGATCGATTTAGATTTATTTCGCAATTTGGAGGTTTTTCTTTAAATCTCCTCGCAGAAACAATATTTAGATTTCGATGAAGACACTAATTCCCTTACAAGTTGATGAAGAAGATTTAATCAGCCTAAATG
>CAYLIY010000116.1:0-2912 GCA_964384015.1 uncultured Nitrososphaeria archaeon
TATAGAAGGAACCATTATCTTCCGTTGTTATTTCCATAATTTTTCAATTCATATTGAATGTAGAGTTAACACTCAATATCCACAAATATATGATTATGTAAAGGATTCTTATAGATATGCAAAAACAATAAGTGTACATTAAATGTGTCTACAATAGAACATATTACGTTTTAGTCTATTCTTTCAAATTCATCAATAAACCTCAATGATTTCATATTGATATAAGCCTTTTTATTGAAAAGAACTGAGGTGTTATTTTAGAGTAACGATTTCAGGCAATGCACCCTTCTCCCGGGTAATGATATTCGGTTTTATCATAAAATTTATATAAACATTTGAATTTTAATAAACATGTGTTGAACTTAAGAATAAAAATAAAATGTGACCCTCATTTAGGTCCAGTTATTTTACTTTCATTTTATAAAAGAAATATCATAATGGCTATATGTCATAGAAGAAAAGAACGTTCTATATGTATTAAAGGATATACTTTTCCTTTATGTTCAAGATGTACCGGTATTTTAATAGGCTTTTTTATCTCATTATTTTTAATCATATTTAGAATAGAAATCTCCTTACTAATATTGATGATTTTATGTATCCCTTTATTAATAGATGGTTTTTCTCAATTATTTGGATGGAGAAAAAGTAATAATATTATAAGATTTTTAACGGGATTTATTTTTGGAATCGCAGAAATTCCATTAATCAACCAGATATTAGGTTTAGTATATTAGGAGGGTTAAAATTGAGTGATAAAAGTGATGAATACAAAATTTGCGGAGGAATATGCTTGATAGCCATTCTCATAGGAATCATTTGGTGGGCATTTACAACTTATCCTTTATTAACTAGTTTAATTTTGGGAATAATATTTTTAGGAGTTATAAGTTTTCCTATCTACGATTATTTTCAGAGGCATAGAGGACTTATTCGTTATAAAGGTTTAAAATATGGCACTCCTGAACAAATTGAAAAATGGAAACAAGAAGAATTTGAAAGAGAACAGATAGCAAAGGGTCTTATTAAATATAAGGGCAAATGGATAACGCCAGAAGATTTGCATAAATTGAAGGAGATATCTCGTGTTTTGAAAGAACGAAAAGAGTTCGAGAGGAAACAAAAAGAAAGGGGTTTAGTAAAATTTATCGATAGACATGGTATTGAGAGATGGGGCACTCTTAAACAAGTTAAAGAATGGAAAAGGATTGATCTAGGGCTTAGAAATAATTTTTCAGACTTTTCTCCCCGAGAATTTGAGTGTTTTATAGGTGAATTATTTAAAAGGATGGGATATTTGGTTGAAATGGAGAGGTATACTAAAGATTTTGGGATCGATCTTGTAGCTAAAAAAGGTAATGATATCATAGTAATACAAGTAAAGAAGTGGAAAAAGGGGCATAATATTGGTCCTGATGTTGTTAGAAGCGTCCTTGGTGCTATGTGGAAAGTAAGAGCGAATAAAGCTATTATTATCACAACTTCAGATTTTACTGTTTTAGCTAGGGAACAAGCCAAAGGTGCACCAGTGGAACTCTGGAATTGCACCATACTTGAAAGATTAGTTGAAAAATACTTCCTTTCACAAGCATCACAAAAATGGCATTATGACAAAGAGGAAATAAGGAGAAGAGCGCTAGAGCTCCTCTCCCAAGGCTCTCTCACTCTCAAGGAGCTGGCCGAGCTCCTGGGGATCGATGAAAGGAGTGCCTTTATAGCGAGCTTAAGAGAAAGCAAATACGATTCTATCATAGATGCCTTTTTAGTGTATGGAAAGGACATCGTGGAGGTGAAGGTGGAGGGGGAGGATCCAAATTTTGTAAGGATGCAGTTGGACAAGAGAATTGAGGTTCGAGGGCTTAGAGATAAGGTTAAGACCTCCGTCGTAAACAACGTTCTCTATCTTGAAAAGGTGAGGTAGCGCTATGGACCATCAATGGTGGGAAGTACGGATCTCCTTACATTAGTCCTTTATAGGATACCAATAAAAGCATCGTCTCGATCATGGAGCTTCTACTTCTCCTCTCACACTCATAAAGCTCATCAGATTCCTCTTCTTCTATCAACCCTCTGCGCCCTCCCTTCGAGTTTCGTCAGTTCTCATTCAGCTTTGATCATCATATTCCGCATCTCATTGACTCTAGCGACGGCCAGCTCCATAGCCTTCAGCGTATTCTTCACCTTCAGCCCAGGAATCTCAGGTTGACTTCAGTTCAATCGAACATCAGCCTCCCCTGAATCGTATCTTGCATCTCTCAAATGAGGGATGAAGACTTCTTGCTCGATGACGCAGTTGATGAACCTCTGAATCGCCATCATAAGGGAAAGGATCAGGAGAGAAATTTAAGGCGGAATTGGTCTGTGAGATGTCTGTCGCATAGTTTATCCAGAGTCGGCTTCGGTCGCTTACGTGAGAGACTACCACGAGATCGAAGGTGGCCTTACTCCCTCGAATAGGAGCTCCTTTAGGCTTCCTCTAAGCCTTTCATCGCATTCCGCAAAGAAATTCCTGGCCCTCCCATAACCCCTATGAGGCTCGGCTTCAACGCTTCCACCTTCTTGACTATGTATATCATCTCTAGGCAGCGTTTTACTGTCTCCTTACCCCCTCCTGTTGATTAGGAGGTATTTCCTCAGATGCGTCTAGTAGGCCGTCGAATCGGATCCTATGGAGTTGAACCTCCCCGAGAATAGGTGGCAGAGGTATGTTAATGTGAAGTGGTTAGCCGTCGATGTTACGAACCTTAGGTCGGCTTTATAGTTAACGCCCTAAAAGAAGCCATAAGAAGATTAGAGGGCCATATTCCTAAAACAGACCCCTACAATGGAGATATCGGAACCTACGGTTCCGATAGATGGTGCGGCCGCCGGGATTCCCACCTGGGCGTCTCCGACATAGCCACTGAAGGTAG
>CAYLIY010000117.1:0-2833 GCA_964384015.1 uncultured Nitrososphaeria archaeon
TCTAATGGATCTAAAATTAGGTACTTTCTTCCTTCCTTCCCATATCCTTTAAGAATTAACTTATCAGCTAATTTTTTATCTAAATATACCTTGTTTCCCTTTAAAACTCCTTTTAAAATCTCTTCTTTCATTTCTTAGACAGATTTTAAACTGGGGGATGATTCCTATAATTAGGTTATTATGGTCTAATAAAAGTGGTGTGCATCTTGCCCTTAAAAAGCATAGAATGGTTGGATGGCACAATAAGGATAATAGATCAGAACAAATTACCGGAAAAACTCGTATATGAAGAATTAAAAACTCTTAAGGACGTAATTGACGCGATAAAAGATATGAAGGTCAGAGGGGCTCCTTTGTTGGGCGTCACGGCGGCTTTAGCCCTTGCCCTAGAGGGCTTCAATAATAGAGGGCTTAAAAGAGAGGAAATAATTAAGAAGCTCAAGGAAGCTGGAAAAAAGTTGCTTAAGACAAGACCCACGGCCGTAAATCTGAAATGGGCCATAGAGAGGGTTTTAAGTGGAATAGATGTTGTTAGGTCGCCAGTTGAAGTGGTTATCGATCGAGCGCTTAAAATATATCGCGAGGACATCGAGGTTAACAGAAGAATAGGACTAAACGGCCAAACCCTTATAGAGGATGGGGATGCGATTTTAACACATTGTAACACGGGATCCCTTGCAACTGTCTCGCTGGGGACGGCCTTAGGAGTGATAATAACTGCTCACTCTCTTGGAAAAAGAGTAAGAGTCCTCGCAACTGAAACTAGACCTAAGCTTCAAGGAGCCAGGTTAACTATGTTTGAACTTAAAATGGAAGGAATAGACGCTACACTGATACCGGATACGGCTGTAGGATATGTAATGAGGATAGGGAAGGTGAAGAAAGTGATAGTTGGCGCTGATAGGATATTAAAGGACGGAACTACCTACAACAAGATAGGAACCTACCAGATTGCAGTGCTAGCTAAGCATCACGGCATACCTTTCTATGTGGCGGCTCCTACATCGACCTTTGATCTGAAGTCATCAAGAGAGGAGGTTAAGATAGAGGAGAGGGATTGGCATGAGGTGGCCTTCATAGGTGATAAAAGAATAGCTCCAGAAGGAGTAAAAATACTTAATCCAGCATTCGATGAAACTCCCCCTGAGCTAATATCCGCGATAATAACCGAGAAAGGAATAGTATATCCACCTTATAATAAAAATATAAGGAACCTATTCAAATAACTCGTAGTCTAGGTGATCAGATGATCCTAGATGTGATAAAAACTGAGAAGCCTCAAAAAATTGATAAAAAAATAATGTCAAAGCTAAAAGAAGCTGGAATGTATCGTAAAGTAAGCTTTATGAGGAAAGAACTTGTCAACTGTCCCAAGGAGTCCAAACAAATATCCCCACTTAATTGCATGATTTGTGAGTATTTCATGAGAAGGATAAAGGGGAAAATATACTGTAAATACGCTAAGTGATTCAATTTCAGGATATTTCAGAGAACTTGTGTTCTCTTATTTTCTCTGGGTTCTCTATTAGCTCTTCTAACCTCTCCTTTAACTGGGAAAATAGCTCTTCGAAGGATATTGAGACCTTCCTCTTTCTCCCGATAGGATTACAGAACGACACAACCTCTCTGTAAAGGAAGGGATGGGTTATCCCCAGTTCTTTAACCTTTTCCACAGCTTTTTTAGCAACCTCATCGATATTGACGACTATCTTAGCTCGTTTCTCTCTGACCTTTATGGCCTTATTTAACGGCATGCTCAAGAATCCATCAACCCTCTTTAACAGGGACTCATAAGCTGACCCAAAAAGTCTTTCAGCCACCTCATAGGCTATTCCAAGGGTAACATAATACGCATAATCGATTGAGTCAAGTATTCTTGTATCGTCCTCCATAATGCTACTATCTTCATTTAAATAGGTTCTGTAGACATTCAGAGCAACGTAGGCTTTCTCTCTCAATGACATCTGTTTCTCAACGTTTAACTCCATTAAATTATGGGCATAGACCTCTGGAATTATTATACATGGGACCTCCCTAACTCCCGCTTCTTTTGCAGCCAAGAGCCTGTGCTGTCCATCTATGACTATAATTTTGCCATTTCGCTTTATCGCGGTAAGAGGAGTAACAAATCCGACTCTCCTTATTGAGGTTACTAATCTTCTAATATGATATGGTGAGGGCTTTCTCTGGATCTTTATAACCGTGAGCTGGTCCACAGGAACTATGACAAGTCTTTGTTCATACCCATAAAGCGGCTCCCTGAACACCCCTACTTCCTTCATACTACCAAATAATGGAGCATCCAACTCAATAAACCTTACATCGTGGTAAAACTCGTTTCACTCAGTAAAAAACCTTAAATTGAATTTTTGTCACTCTGAAGAAACGCCTAAATAAGCTAGGTGGTTAATCATTGATGGGTCCGTAGGGTGGGAGCGGACACATGAGCTTAAGCCCGTAGCCTAACCTGGATAGGGCGCCGAGCAAAATCGCGCGTAAGCCTTCGGAGCCGGAGATCACCCGGAAACTGCGGGTTCAAATCCCGTCGGGCCCACCACATATCTTTGTCAATCATTTAAGATTTCAGTTTAATGTTATTAGGGCTTAAATCCGGATAAGTTAATTTAGGGTCCTGACAGGGTCATCTTAATAAGTGGATACCTTAAATAAAGCACAGGGAAATAGATACATAATTGAAGGTTAGGCAACGGGGCGTAGCTCAACCTGGTAGAGCGCCCGGCTGTAGAGCCCTGCAAGCGCAGGGCTTAACAGCCTACCAGGTTACAGAAACCGGGTGGTTGTGGGTTCAAATCCCACCGCCCCGACTAATGTC
>CAYLIY010000118.1:0-525 GCA_964384015.1 uncultured Nitrososphaeria archaeon
CAACACGTCAGGTTTTGTAAGAGTGGAATTGAAGGTTTTAATTTTTCTTGCAACCACATTTAGTATGAGTGTTTTTACTAATTGGTCAGATTCACATATGTAAGGATAAAGGGATTGGATCTTAGCTATTTTAGGTATATCTTTACTAATAAATTTAGCTAATAAGTACCCATCAGGCAGAAATTCATGATCTGAAAGAAATCTTTTACGTATTGCAGCAAGAATACCCTGTAAGGTTTTACTTGAATGCTTATTTAAAAGATTGCACTGACGAATTAACTTCACCGTCTCCTTCCAGTTTCCTATTCTGGCATATTCGGAAAGAGAAATTAAACTTTCGTCCACAAGTGAACCAACTCTTTGAAGATCGGCCTTGTAGACTGTCTCTATCTGTTTCGAGCTTTTCATCTTTTCCTCCATGTCCTATCAACTCTTTTACTCTTTAAACCAACCTTAAAAGAGACTCCAACTAGCCCTATTTCATTAGAAGATCTAACAAAATCCTGGAGATAACCTATCATGAAA
>CAYLIY010000118.1:535-2812 GCA_964384015.1 uncultured Nitrososphaeria archaeon
TCTTAGCCAAGTCCGTGATAGGCTGTCCCGGGCCGTCCAGTAACTCAATGATCTTGGCGGTTAACCCTCGGCAGTCCTTAATCATACTGCAAATAATATAAATCTAAAACTTTTTATAAATTCTACACGACTAAACCCTTTAGTTTACTGTAGCAAAAAAGGATACTGCCATTTTAACGCAATTAAGGTCATATAACCTGTTTCCCCTCGCTGGTATTATTTACTTATATTGCAAAGTAAAAATTCAGGGATGGAAAATACCTCTAACAATAAAACCTAGCGTTTTCATCTTATTCAATTCAATAATTAATACCTACCACCTAACCCCTAACAATATGGTCATATATTTATGAGGAGGGTGTTAAATGGTCCCGCTCTGAAGACCTTGCTAAGGCTTATAAAGTGTACTTACATACACATAGAAGAGTGTATACAATCAGTGAAGGTATTGATTACTTAATTGAAGAATATGTGTCTAGAAGAAACCGCTATTACTCCATACATATGTTCAGCCACCACACCGTATTTAACTCCGAACTAGCTAGAATTCTTCTGGGGAAGGCAGTAAGATTGATAGATGAAATAAAGAGTCAACGAATAAACTTAGAATCTGAGCCCTTCAGGATATATGTGCACTCTGCGACCGAAGATTGGACGTATAAGGCATGGGGAGAATTGAAGATGAGAATACTTGAAGCACTTAAAAAGGATATTTCTGGCGTATATCCTGAGAGGGGGAACAAGTTTTTATTAACCATGCTTAATGAGGGGGTTCTAGGACTCTATTTCAGGACAAGGAACGAAATAACTTTAGTGGGGCCCGGCTTTGAAGCCATTAGACGATCTTGGAATAGTAACAAAGGTTTCCATATAGGTATATCTAAAAACCCTTTAATACTATAGCTTTATACGTTTAAAATGGGAGGCTAATGTTCCATGACGCTACTAATAGCCTTAAAGTGGATTCTTGAAGGTAGGGAAGGAGTTGTTGTCTCTTCCGATTCTAAGGTAACTGTTGGACCTATCAGCTATGAGACTAAGAAGGTTTATCCGATATTGCTGAGGGTTGATGAGGAGACTATTCCGCTTGCAATCGCTGGTGGCGCTGGCGGCGCTTCATTGATAAAGCAAGGATACAGGCTATGTTAGAAAATTTTAAACCATCTAGCAGAAGAGAAGTGGAATAGGAATACTCCTAGCTTTGAGCAGTTTGAAGAATCGGTGAAGCTTATCGAAAAGAATCTGATAGAGAGATTTAGAGATTTAAGAAGCATGGGATTAAGTTTAATCTTCAATATGGTTTTAGCGAGCGTAGATATTGATGGTAAGGCTTCAATCTATGTTTTTGATGAGCGGGGTTTAGCTGAGCCGGTACATGACAACCCTGGATTCGCTGTAATTGGTACCGGCTTCTTCACAGGTGGGAACCTCCTTCTCAGGCTTTTAGGATACGAGCCAGAGAAAAGCTACATGTTTGATGTAGGAGCCTTATCAACATTTATAATAGATATGGTTAGTGAGATAGATCCAGCCGTAGGATCATTCGTCGGTGAAAGCTACTATATGAGAGTTGAAAATGATAAGGTTTTGCTAGGCCCATTAAAAGAGGAAGCTGTCAAAAAGTATAAAGAGAAAGTGAGACAGAGAAAAGAGATAATAAGAGATCTTTGGAGACTTTTCGATTCAGCAGGTGAGCAAAAAATTATAGAGAAAATTAAGGAGTTGAAGAAAGAACTAGAATCTTAGATGATAATACTCGATAATCTTAATCTAAATCCCATCCTTTATTCTCTCAAGGGTTCTCTCCATTTCCTGATGGATTATACCTTTACAAGCTTATCTTTCTGTGATGTATCTGCTTAGTAAGCTTTCAGCCACAGCATTCCTCAAGTCAGACTTCAGGAAAATATATCTAAGGATATTCTGCATCAAAGCTTAAAATCTCTATCATCTCTTATTCCCATCTCCTTTATCTTCCTCTCATTATGGCTGTTTGGAAGTTGTATCCCTGCTGGGCGGTAGCCTTTGTCCTCATCTTCTTCTGCAGAGGAGCCAAAGTAGCTAAATAGGGTAGTATAAAGAGCGAGCAGGATACCTGAACAATCCTTAAGGGACTGAGAGATGTAGACCCCACCTCTCATCGATCCGACTATAAATCCTGAAAGTCCTCATAGGTTTCCTTATGGTACGGATAGGAAAAATTTATAATACCTATAAAAATTCAAATTAATCAGATGTCGAGCGGAGTTAAAGAGTTTCTTGTTCAAGATGTTGATG
>CAYLIY010000119.1:0-2747 GCA_964384015.1 uncultured Nitrososphaeria archaeon
CTATTATCCCTCCGATATCAGTAGCTTTGTTAAATGCCTCGGCTTGAGAAAAACACTGTTGTCCGATAGTACCATCGATTACAAGGAAGGTGATATCAGGTTTAATTTCATCTTCAATTTGCTTCATTTCTTCCAACAATCCCCTCTCCTCTTTATGTCTTCCGGCCGTATCAATAATGATCACATTGGTTCCCTTCTCAGTGAAATATAGAACTCCCTTCTTAGCTAGATCTAAGGAGGAACCCCTTTCCCCTCCAAACACTTCAACCCCAATCCTCTCTCCTAACGTTCTTAGCTGCTCGTATGCTCCAAGTCTAAAGGTATCTGCACAAACCAACCCTACTGTATATCCCCTTCTTTGGAAATATTTTGCTAACTTCGCTGCAGCTGTTGTCTTTCCAGAACCCTGAATACCAACTAATAATACTTTATAACTTCTACCCGGTTTAATCATTATTTTACTCTCTTCTCCTAATAATTTGACCAATTCCTCGTAGAGTACTTTAATTGCAAGCTCTTTAACTGAAACACCGGGTACTTCCTTCTCCTTTCTAAGCCTCTCTTCTATTCTCTTAGATAAATTAAAAACTAACTTAACGTTAACATCTGCTTTTATTAACGCTCTCTGTAACTCTCGTATAAATTCCCGGATAGCTTGAGAGTTTATGCTTTCCCTTCCAAATAGTCTAGATAACGCCTTTCTCAAACCTTCTTTAAGCTCTTCAAACATTTTTATCGACCAATATTGCTCGTTTTATTAAATACACCCCTCTATCTCCCATCCATACCTTATCTCCCTTAAGAACCTTAATTTCCTTCTTAAACAACGGCATATCAAGAACAAAAGTTTCTCCTTCTCCTCCCTCCAAGGAGGGATTAAATTGATACTTTTTACTTAATTCTATAAGCTCATTAATCGCTTTTAAGTCCAATATCCTACCTAACCATCTTTCATCCAAACCTAAGGCAGCAACCTTGACCATCATTATTTTAAACCCCTCTTTATATAGTTGGAGTAGGTAATTTTCTTGATTTACAAGCCAGATTGGAGATACATACCTAAGACCCACTTTGGATACCAGCTCTCTAAACTCCTTGTACTGATACCTGCTCAAAATGCCTCCTGTAGCTATTCCGTTTATTTTGAATTCCTTTTTTGCTTTTTCAAGAGCATTAAGTAAAACCTCTTTCTCATCGTTCCTTGATGATTGTGCAATAATATGTCCTACTTCCATCGATTTGGCTTGGAGAGACGTCCAGTGAGCATTAACATGATGAAGTAGAAAACTATCAGGATCAGACGGTATTACTGTTATTAAGCACGACAATCGAAATCGGGGATCCTTGGCTATTTTATACGCAACGTAAGAACTATCCTTTCCACCAGAAAATAGGACTCCGATGTTTTCACGACCCCTCATCACTCATAATCCTCATCAACGTAGTTACTCAGACGGCTCTTCCTTATATCATCGAGGTCAGAACTTGTTATTAAACCTAACTATTAACCTTTGCGTCTAAAAACATTTAAGGTATTAGTAGCGTTCAAAAAGAGGAGATTGAGGAAAAATATTAGACAGGTCTTCGTATACGTTAAGGAGGAAATAATTAACAAGAAGGTAACTAAAGAAGTGCTGAATATATTATCGGAACAATTCGACCTATATACCATTCAAGATATAGAGGCTAAAAACGGTTCATTGAGGAAGGTAAACAAAATCCCTGAGGTTGATTTGGCTATTAGCTTAGGAGGAGACGGAACGTTACTCAGCTTAGCCAGAAGGCTCGACAAAAACATCCCTATACTAGGTATAAATCTAGGAGGTAGAGGCGTGATAAATGAGGTCAGAATAGAAGATCTCCCCTTGATCATAACTCAGATAAAGGAGGGTGATTTTTGGCTTGAAGAGAGAATGAGATTAAAGGGGGTGATAAACGGTGAAGAGACGGTAAAAGCCCTAAGCGAAATCTACGTTTTAAGAGCAAACTTTAATGTTACCCCCTATTTTACAATAGAATCGAACTTAGGATTTAAATTTTCAAGTAGGATGGATGGAATTATTATTTCAACACCTACAGGTTCGACCGGATATAATTTTTCAGCAGGAGGACCAATTCTCCTAGAAAGCATGAAATGTATGATTCTAACGCCTGTCTTACCAATCAATTACTTACCATCGATCGTTACACCGTCTTGTGAATTGTCAATCAGATCCTCCGATCATTCCTATGTAATTGTGGATGGTCAAACCAGATATGAATTAAAGCCAGACGAGCTCCTATATATTAAGGAAGATGAACCGGTGATACTTATTAGGTTCTCAAGAAGTCCTTTAAGACAGTTCATGAAGGTTGGTGGATTTGAGTAAGAGGATTTATGTATTAGATGCTAGCGCATTGTTCTACTTTCCAAGCTTGTTAGACGCCGAATTATGGACTACTGAATTAGTAGTAAACGAAGTTAAGAATGACGTTGAAAAGGATATTGTAAAGAAAATGATAGACAACAAGGATCTCCTAGTAGGCTCTGCTCCCTTAGAATCTATAAAAGAAGTTATTACAGTAGCTAATGAACTTAGTGAAATCCATAAGCTATCAAAGGCCGATCTTTCATTACTCGCTTTATCACTTTACTTAAAGGAGAAAGGAGAGAACGTAATGTTGTTGACCGATGACTATGCAATGCAAAATATCGCGTTACATTTGAAGATTAATGTGTCGTCCATATCAGGGAAATCGATAACTCA
>CAYLIY010000120.1:0-2653 GCA_964384015.1 uncultured Nitrososphaeria archaeon
ATTTAATATAGGTAGGGGTTTAAAAATACTCACAGACATCTGTTTGAACATTAAGCATGACGAGGAAGTCCTAGTTGTAGCGGATACAAACAAGATCGAGATAGCGGGGCTTCTTGCCTTGGCTTCGTCCGAAAGAGGAGCAAACGTCTCTATGACATTGATCGATCCACTGCCAGCTCCCGGGATGGAGCCACCAAAACCTGTTGCGGCCGCTATGTTGGCTGCCGACGCCATTATGATGGTAACAACCCACACCCTCACTCCGTCTAAAGCAAGGGAGGAGGCTCAAAGAGCGGGTGCGAGGATATTAAGCTTGGGAGGATATAATTACGAAATCCTATTATCGGATGCATTAAGGGTGGATTTCATGTCTCTTAAGCCGGTGGTGGAGGAGGTTGCCAATCGCTTAACGGAAGCTGAGAGTGCAAGAATGGTTTCAGCGAGTGGAACTGATATAAGATTTAGACTAGGAAACAGAGAGGCCCACGCACTAACTAACATATGTCACGAACCTGGAACCCTGGGCTCGCCTCCAGATGTTGAAGCATATGTAGCACCAATCGAGGGCGCCTCTGAGGGTGTCGTTATAGTTGATGGAGCCATCTGTCTACCTGAGTTCGGTCTAATTCATGAGCCGATCAAGCTGGTAATCAAGGGAGGGCGTGTAGTCAGCATAGAGGGAGGAAAAGAGGCCGAGAGATTCAAGAATAAGCTACAATCATTTGATGATCCTAACATGTACTTAATAGCTGAGCTGGGTATAGGTCTAAATCCAAAGGCAAAGTTATGTGGTAACCCCTTGATAGATGAAGGTGCCCTTGGGACTGCACATATCGCTCTAGGTCTTAACTTTACTTATGGCGGAAATATAAAAGACGCCAAATCACATATAGATTGTGTTTTAAAAAATCCCACCATCGAACTGGACGGAGAATTTTTATTAAGAGATGGAGAGTTGGCTATTGATATGGAGGGATAATAGTTCATGATAAAACCCTCATCGAGATGGATAGATTGGCCAAAACCATCTACATTTGACAGGGAGATTGCTATTATAAAGGAAAAAATGAGGGGGAAAAGGGAGATTCTTGATCTGACTGAAGGAGATCCAGTAATTCATGGGCATATCAATAAGAAACTCTCTGAGTTGCTTATAGAAGCTGCTAAGGGTGATTGGCACATGTACCCCGAACAGACACCTTGGAGAGAGGAGTTAAGAAGGGCGATAAGAGACTTTGAGAAGAGATATCGAAAAATAGATTATGATCCTGATAAAATAATAATTGGGCCTGGAGTGGCAGGCTGCTTCCAGATTCTTCACTATAGCCTTTTGGAACCCGGTGACGAAATGGTGGTTATTGAGCCCGCCCATTATCTCACAGGCCCCACATCTTATTGGTATTACTTCGGTTCTAAAATACAAACATGTCCGTGCGATGAGGAAAATTGTTGGGAGCCCATCGTAGAAGAATTACCTTCAAAGATAACAAATAGGACGAAGGGTATTGTAATAGTAAACCCAAATAACCCTACAGGAGCCGTATACGATGAAAAATCTATTAAGGCGATTATAGATATAGCTGGAGAGTTCGAGCTCCCGATAATATCTGATGAGATATACGGTTTAATCACGTTTGATGGGGTCATCTCTAAACCTACAGCCCTATTATCTAAGGACGTCCCAGTCATCTCTCTAAGTGGGATGTCGAAGGTATTCATGGCTCCTGGCTGGCGAGTTGGCTATATTTGTTTCCATGACCCAGAAGAAAAACTATCGGAGCTATTAAAAGTTGTAAAAAGAGTGTCTATGCTTTATGGTCACGGGGTGACTGCTATGCCCACGCCTATTCTCTATGCCGCCACAAGGGCGTTCCAGGACTCAATTGATGCTGGAATAGAGATGACAAAGAGACTAAATATTCGAAGAGATTACATTATGAAACGCATAAAAGAAATAGATGGCATTACGTGTGTGAAACCAAAAGGTTCTCTTTACTGTTTCCCAAAAGTTGAAGGAATAGGAAGAATTTGGAAGACAGATGAGGAATTTATGTTGGAACTCGTGAAGGAGGAGAATGTAATCTTTAACATTGGCTCGAGATATGGGCCTTCTGGCTTCAGTCACTTCCGCCTTCTTCTCCTACCGGATCTTAAAATCCTTGAGGAAGTCCTAAATAGACTTGAGAGGTTCCTAAAAAGACATTTATAATTTTTACATTACAAACTTCACTTCATTTTTAATTTCATTTATAAGCTCTTTCACGTTTTCGCGTCGCTTATAGTGATTTCCATCCTCAGGATTTTAAAGGTCTTAAGTGAGGGTTCTTCCACCTCCTCCGCTGACGGATAATCCAGCTCCCTCCAAACCCCTTCAGCCTCTTCCACCAACTCCTTCGCGGAGCTATAAGTTCTATTCTCCAGATGCCGCAGTATATGCTCAAGGGGCACAGCTCTGGAGGGTTCAACCCAGCATCTCCAGCGTCCACAACGCTGTAGAAGCTCATCCTTGGAGGCAGGCCAGCTGTCAAAGCCTCTTAAAGCCCAAGATATGGACTCCGGACCAAAGGGAGAAGGTGGAAGCTCCCCCTCTCTTAACAGTATGCTAAACCGATAGGCATCCCGATACATCGCATAGTTGTTGAAGAATACATAG
>CAYLIY010000121.1:0-2637 GCA_964384015.1 uncultured Nitrososphaeria archaeon
AATAAACACATTCCCTCTATTCCAGCTAACTGGGCATAACCTATTAATAACCCATTTAATCCTCTAATGCTCCCTTCTCCCGGAATTATCTCAATCCCGTGTTCTTTCAGCTCATCTAGGAGATCAGGCTTCGTAGTCACCCCGTACACCCTAGGGTTTTCGATGTATTTAAAGGTGGATATCGCTGCCGATGTGTAAATTCTCCTTATGTTCAAGTCCTTAGCTACGTTAACTATAAGCTCGGCTAATTTATGTTGTTCCTCAGCTGAATATGGCTGATGATTTCCAGTGAAGAATATCGCCTCCTTATCGTTTTTACTCCAGTAATAGAACCTGTAAGAAGCCTTAGGCATGGGCAAAAGAACGCCATTATTGTAAATAACAATAGTAGTTGACGGATATGCCTCCTCGATCTCCCCTATAAACTCCGCATCAAGCTTTCTTATGAAGTAATCCACGGTCTGTTTAGCAACTAAACCCATGCCTGGGAACCCAACTATCATTATCGGTTTTTTAAGAACTGGTTTTTTGTAAAAAATAGCTCTCATTCTCTCAGCAATAAATAGCATTAGAGCGGTTATAAGGATTTATAATTTCTTGATCGAATTAGGAAACTTAATTTGTGTTATCGCCTTGATCTTAATGAAATAAGTTGAAAGCCACAGCGTCAGCCCCAGGAAAATGTATACTTTTTGGCGAGCATTTCGTTGTCTATGGTAAACCAGCTGTGGTCATGGCTATAGATAAGAGGGCACATGTTGAGGTAGAGGAGAGAAAAGACGACATTATAAGGATAAAATCGAATTTGGGATTGTCTTGTGAGCTTATAAATGATCACTTTAGGCCAATAAAGGGAGGAAAAAGAGCTTTAAGAGCGTTAGAGCCGATTAAAATCTCTGTTCTTGAAACTTTCAGATGGCTAGGGTTTAAAAGGGGGATTAACGTGAAAGTGAGGTCTGAAATAATTCCCTCAGCTGGACTGGGCTCGTCAGCTGCTATAGCCGTTGCAACGGTAGCGGCTATGCTTAAGCTCTTTAACGTAGAAATAGATGAAAAAACTCTGTTCGAGCTCTCATACCCCTCTGAGAAGTATGTTCACGTTCACCCATCTGGAGTAGATCAAATGATTGCGATAAACGGAGGTGTGATTAAATACGTAAAGAGTGAGGGAATAACGCGCCTAAGAGTCAAAGGGAATATACCCCTAATCATAGGAGACACAGGGATTAAAAGAAACACAGGTGCTCTTGTCTCTAAGGTCAAGAAGCTTAAACTCCAGAAACCCACTTTAATGAAGGAGTGCATGGAAAAAGCCGAGGAAATATCGGAAGAAGCGGTTAAGGCTATAGAAGTGAGAGATCTACGCACATTAGGGGAGCTTATGAATAAAAACCAAGTACTGTTGGAGAAAATAGGAGTATCGCATCCAAAGCTAGATGAACTGATTAATAAGGCTAGAGAAGCGGGGGCCTTGGGAGCAAAGCTCACGGGAGCTGGAGGAGGGGGATGTATGATAGCCTTAGTAGAGGAGGAATGTATGGAAAGCGTAGAGAAAGCCATTAAGAGGGCAGGAGGAAGAACTTTAAGGATAAAATCCATAGGAAAAGGAGTTTTAAATTCAAAACGGCTTTAAAGTTTGTAGAAGTAGATATCGCCGCTCTAACGGCCTTTAATCAATGCCAAAAAGTAGAGAAGAAGGCCAAACATTGTGAAGAAGAACGAAAAAATAAGTATGTTACTTACCATCTCAAACGTGAAGATCGGCTGTCCTATTAAAATAGATCTCAATAAATCTGCTCCATTACTTAGTGGATTATATTTCGCCAATAGGTAAACAAAAACAGGAAATGCCCTCTTTATCACTTCAAGTGGATAGAAAACCGAGCTAGCGAAATATAGGGCAAAGTAAAGAATGCTTCTGAACATTATATACGCTTCAAACCTCTTGAATATCGCGGCTGTTCCTATGCTAAGACCGGCTATGCCCGCTGCCAGGGGAAATAACATCGAAATTATTATTATAAGCTCCGTTAAGCTTGGGAGCTTCGATAATACGAGGGAAAGAAGGATAAATGGGAACGAGTACATTAATCCCCTAATACCGCCTGAAATCATCCTGGCGAGGACTATCTCAAGTCTTCTAAACGGCAGGCTTAGGAGGTAATCGTTTAAGCCGCTCCTTATCTCCCAATTTACCTCCCTACCTATGGAAAAAGCCGATGCGAAAAGGGAGATGACAACCAATCCTGGGGCAAAAAACCTAAGGTAATCTATAGGGACTAGGTTCGTGAAGATCACAGCGAATATGACTAAGTCCGTCAGGTTCATAGCTATTAAGCTTATGATCCAGCATCTATACATGAGGAAATTCTTAATATCCAGGGAGATTATCAGTCCTATATTCCTTATTCCCATCCCCTTCCCTCCAACCTTTTCTCGTAAATGAATATGCCGAGCAAGTTAAACACAAGAAAGAACGCTAATATTCCTGCTAAGTCAACCGATGGACTTAAAAGAAACACGGGATCTATGCCGAAGGCCCATCTCACGATATCCGCTGCGAATGTCAGGGGATTGATCTCCGAAATTATGGCGTAACCTTCAGGCATGAAAACCAGGGGATAACTGACAGTACTT
>CAYLIY010000122.1:0-2579 GCA_964384015.1 uncultured Nitrososphaeria archaeon
TCCAACCCCTCCTCCCTTATTAGGTTAAGGGCTTTTTTTAAAGCGTGAAATAGAGGGATAACTGGAGTAAAGGGGGTCTCTCTTTTTTCATAGAAGTATTTTCTATAAGTTAACAAATCGAAGTAGAAGGATCTGCCTCCCTCATTTTTCTCTATCTTCTCCCAAGCTCTATCGCTTATTGATATCAGCGCCATTCCCGGTGGACACGCTAAACATTTTTGGCTCCCAGTTACACACACATCAATCCCCCATTCATCGACTGGCAGCTCATCTCCCCCAAGGCTTGACACAGCATCAACTATCAACAATTTGCCATTTTTCTTGCAGAGTTTTGCTATTTCCCTTAAATCCTTAATCCTTACTCCAGTCGATGTCTCATTGTGGACCAACGCTACTCCTACCACGTCAGGTTTTTCCTCTAATGATCTTTTAATATCCTCAACCGTAACAGCTTTTCCAAGCTCTATATTTATTGAGTGGACTTTCCCGCCGAACTTTTCAATCGTCCTCTTGAGTCTTTCCCCGAAAAGACCCATAACAGGAACTATGAATTCATCTCCTGGAGACGTTATGTTTGAAATCGCGCACTCTACTCCCCCGGTTCCAGATGATGTGAGAGCAAAAACATCATTTTTGGTCTGAAATACATATTTTGCCCCATTAACTACTTCTTCATAAAGCTCATGAAACTCTTGAGTTCTATGTCCGATCATGGGAGTTGCCATAGCATTCAAGACCTCCTTGGGCACATTGGTTGGTCCGGGAAGCATTATCAAAAGCTCTTTCATAAAGTTCGACCTCTAGGACGATGATAATATTTTTTACTCTGGATTTAAATGTTATTGTCAGTAATCATGACGCCTAGGGGGAATTGGAGGCTCGTAGATCTGGAGTTTAAAAATCCCTACTTTAACATGGCTGTTGAGGAAGCGATTCCTCTGGCAGTTGGCAAAGGATTGGCGCCCAATACCCTTAGGTTTTGGAGAAATGAAAATACTGTGGTGATAGGCAGATTTCAATGTCCCGCTCTAGAGATAAACTTTAAGGAATGCCTAAAGATGAACGTTAGCGTTATAAGGAGGTTCACTGGAGGAGGGGCCGTTTATCATGATTATGGCAACTTAAATTATGCTTTATCGCTGAGAAGAGAGCTCATGGAAATAAACGATTTATTTGAGGGTTTTAAGCTCATAGGAACAGCTGTTGCTGATGGTTTAAAGAGAAAATTCGGCATTAATGCCAAGTACATTCCAATAAATGACATTCAGGTAGAGGGGAAGAAAATATCCGGAATGGCCGGCTCTGTAACTAAAGATTTCTTCTTCGTTCATGGATGCATATTGGTTTCATCGAACTTAAACGTGTTAGTTAGTGTTCTTAACGTGCCTAAGGAAAAATTAGCCGATAAAAAAGTTCAATCGGTTCGTAAAAGGGTAACAACGATTAAGGAGATGTTAAAGAGAGAAGTAAGGGCTGATGAGGTAAAAGAAGCGATTAAACAGGGGCTGGAAAGGGCTTTTGGAGTACGTTTCATAAAGGGAGGCTTGACTAAGGAGGAGGAGGAATTGGCCAGAAAGCTGTACGATGAAAAATACTCGAAGATGGAGTGGAGCCTTGGCCCGTGTAAGTTCTGTATTAGAAGGGAAAGGGATGAATTCATATTCAGATATCTGACCTTTAGGGGGCTAAGCGATGTTAAAGCATTATGAGGCTGTGTATAGGGCAAAAAAGGGGAAAACCATTAGGGTTTGTGTTGACATAGAGGGAGCATTAATCAAAAAAGTTGTTTTCACTGGTGATTTCTTCATGGAACCTGGTGACGAGATAGATAACCTGATGAAGCTTATTAAAGACGTTAAAATAGATGATAAGGAAATTTATAGGAAGATTAGATTGTTTTTCAAAAATAAAGGGATATCGCTATTTGGAGCAACTCCTGAGGATTTCGAAAACGCTCTAAAAGAGGCCATAGCTCAGATTGATACCGCCATTAAATAAAAGTGCTGGGAATTCCTTCTTTTTAATTACACTGTTATAAAAATCAGCTTTAGATTCGCGATTAAATTCATTAATCATATTATACTAATTCTTTTGAGATGTTCGCGGGAGAGCTAACAAGATCTGAATTAACCCGCTATGATAGACAAATGCTCATACCAGGATGGGGTATAGATGGACAGAAAAAACTTAAAAAAGCGAAGGTAGTAATTATCGGCGCGGGAGGCCTCGGATCGCCAGCATCTATCTATTTAGCTGCTGCTGGAGTGGGAAAACTGGTTATAGTTGATAAGGAGAAATTTGAGTTGAGCAATCTAAATAGACAAATCCTTGGCTGGAATAAGGACGTTGGAAGGTACAAAGCTAAAGCCGCTGTTGAAAAACTCAAGGAATTAAATCCGGATATCGAGGTTATAGCCAAAATCTCTGAGATCACGCGTGAAAACATAAGAGATTTAATTAAGGGAGCAAACGCTGTTGTGGACGCCCTGGATAACTGGAGAACAAGATTTGTGGTTAATGATGGGTGCGTGAAGGAGAGAATACCACTTGTTCACGCTGGGATATACGGCTTCAGTGGG
>CAYLIY010000123.1:0-2577 GCA_964384015.1 uncultured Nitrososphaeria archaeon
AATTTAAAGTTAAACCTAAAATCGGTAAGCTACTAGGGATTAAGATCTAATATAAAGCTAAAAGGAGATTTAAGCTTTATTTGGTAATCTACAGTCAGGATTCATACTTGATAGATAATTCATCATCTAAAACTTAACTTAAAACTTAATTAGAAGCTTGGTGGACCGGCAGGGATTTGAACCCTGGACTTTCAGCCCCTTTAAAGGGGGTCTCTGCGATGCCAACGCAGCGCTCTTCCAGGCTGAGCTACCGGCCCATAGTTTCCATAGAATCTGTTTCTATGGCACAATTTGATAAACTTTATTGCGTCGGTGAGATCAAAATCACGTTATCTCCCCTAAGGATAACATCACCTATTTGCTCTGGTTTCTCAGTGTGTATGAACTCCGCGTTTTTTAAAACTAAGTTTAAATGCTCATCAAACCCTATAAGTAAACCTCTGATTAATCGTCCACCCTTTATCCTCACGATCACCGATTTGTTAAGGCTTTTCTTAAGCATTTTAATGGTTAACTCCAGAGACATGCTCTGATCACCTAAATCATGGCCAATTAAATAATTATCCTTTTGCTATTAAAGGACGAAATACCTGTATTTTCCAGAAAGCTACACCAAGGATGGAAGGTGATGTTAATCTTATTTCTAAAATGCTCTCTTCCATATCGCTTTATAGGCTTGGTTAAATGCCTTATGGATCTGTATGGTGGAAGTAACAGCCTGGGTCTAATCTCTCTCTTTAGGTGTATGATCAATGATACATCGAGGGAAAGATGATATCCGCATTTACAAAAATATCCTTTGCCTTTACCTAATGAACGCATCGGTTTGTGGCACCTTATACAGATTGGTTTCACTTCTTTCTCATCATTTTCCCTTAATATTTCAATTTTCTGGACATTAATGGTAAGCTCCTTCTTTTCCTTAACTCCTCCGTAAATTCGGATTTTATCTCCAGCTCTCAAATTTCTTACCTTTTTAGTCATTCCTCCGCTCTCAAAATAAACCATAGATGTAATTCGCCCAGTTTTGTCCTGAATTTTAAGTATAACATGACCCCCAGAAATCCATGATGGATTTTTATCCAGAACTCCTTCAATAATTACTTGCTCAAATGGCTTTATTGATTTTATAGATTTCTTCTGTCTCCAATGGTCATCTGTCCCTTGATTGGTCACAAATATGGCCCATCTATCTATCTCCTCGAGAGACCGTATCTTTAAAAAGGCCTTATACACATCCTCAGGAGTTTCCCCCCTTATACCAAATAACACAGGATCTCCTCCCCTCGGCGTAATTAATATTCTTCTAGTTTCTGGATCGTAATTAGCGAATATATTTGGATTTCCGGCAGCATCTATTACCGATTTTTCATCTATTCTTCGTTTTTTCCCAATATTCTCAGGCTTTCTATAAGCTAGAAGCTCGTAAGTATGGTCTCTATTTATCAAGATATTTCCAATTGCTGATAACGCTCCAATAATCCCTCGTCCATTCCCCATGTAGAAATACAAAAATTTTTTCGATGAGTTTATAATTTTCCAAGCGTCCCTCAGTCGAACAGTCTTAAACAGAGCCTTTATAGCTATTTCTCTAACGTCCTTTGGAGGGAAATCCCCTTTGTAAATAACTATCGCCGGGTTGGTGTCCTTATCAAGTCTCACATACCCTCTTAATTCCCTAATTACTTCCTCAAAAACGCCATTTAATCCCTCTTTTAGCTTAAATCTGAGACAAACTGCCCCATTTCCTCTGGTTTTCCATGGAATATCTGGATTTAGCCTAATGAGATTTGGATAATCTACGAACTTTCCCCCTCTTTTTAGAATAATTTCTATGAAATAAGTAGCTAAATGTGTCGTACAACCGCCTTCTGGGCTATCTGTGTCGTCAACTCCTAAGTGAATAAAACAGGGCTCACTCCTCCGTTACTATCATCGTTAACGTGGACCTTACCTTATCCATTCTTCTGATCTTCCAAGTGATTACCTCCTTTATTTTCTCCAGGTTTTCTGCCCTAACTTTAGCTATTATATCATATACTCCATAAACAGCATGAGCCTCTTCTACTTCTGGAATTTCAAGCAATTTCTTTTTAATTTCATCCTCTGCCCCAAGCTCGGTGTTTATCAAAACAAAGGCTAATGTCATTTCTCTCAACTATCTGAAGTTGAGAGAAAGCTAATAAATTTATTGATGGGATGAGTTGGTGGTAACCCTCTTTTTGTTCAGGCGGAATTCTTCTAATCGGCTCACCCGGCCCTCTAATCATTGGGCCCTATTTAGCCTTTCTCCGCGCATCAGGCAGCCGTTTCAACCCTTTCATATGTCTCTTCACCCAGAGGGATCATCATCATTTGACATATGAGGGTATCGTTTCTGTGCTGCCTGACAGCGGTTTCCCGCTGGCGTCTCACGACGCTGCGCACAAAACGGAGAGAGGAGTTTCCTGGCAATTATGCCTCCGCCCACCAACTCATCCCATCACGCCTACATTGGATTGTAGCGTGGCGGCTGAAGATCTAGCACCTCTGGCTATTGGGAGGGGTCGGCTGAGGAGGTCGGCCGAAGCCTTCCTC
>CAYLIY010000124.1:0-2549 GCA_964384015.1 uncultured Nitrososphaeria archaeon
CCACTAACCCAATCAACACGGCACACCTCAAAAACGACTTCCAAAAACAACCATATTATTGTTTAGTAGAACTCTTTGGTTTGCCAGAGTTACAAAAGTTCGGTCAGGTCCATACAGTCTATGTAATTGATTGTTACCTCCTCCACTATTCCCTCATTGTCCCGATTCGCACATAGTCGCCTACAGAAAAGGGTTGAGTGACCAGAATATAGATTCCTGCAACGACATTCTGGAGCGAAAGCGACAGGAACAGGGCAAAAGCTGTTGCCAGTGAAGCGGTTAGAGCGGCCAGCAACTCGGAGGGAATAAACACTCCAAACAAAGGCGAAGCTGCGGTAACACCCGTAACCATAAGTATCAATCTGACAACAATAATTATTATTCGCAGCCGACTTGGATAGATTTAACCTCGTAACGGTTCTCCGAGCAGTCCATGAAACAATTCGCTCCACCACAATTAACACCACTACTACTGCCAAAAACCACCAAAAGGAGGGAGTAAACAGAATATCCCAAGGCTCAGTCGGTATACTTGCCAACAACAAAAAACATACCTCCCTAATTTTACAACCCTACCCAAGAGGGGAGGAAGTTAACTGAGCTATTCTTCCCACGGCACTACTAGCATGGAATGGTAAGGTCTACTAGGGTGGATAGAAAGACGTGGTGTATACGGTAGGGAGGGGAGAGGCCTTGGGATAAGCTCATGTATTAAATCAATTGTAACCATGACTTCCTGAACCTCTCTGCCTCAGAAGGATCTCTTGCAAGTTCTCTAGCAATAAAGGGAAGTATGCGTTTAATTAAAAAATCCGGATCTGCGTGCTTGGGTAGTTTATCTAATATTTCTCTCTCACCTTTATAAGAGAATTCTTCAAGCCCTAGAAGAAGGTTCCTAGCCTGATACTCATCCTTTATAGCTCCATATACGCCGATTAAATAGGGAGAGATGTTTCTGAATACCATTAGCTCCCATCCATCATAGACAGCAAAGAAAGGCGTTGGTGTTGCACCCAAATTTACTGCATATGTTCGGGCTCTCTTCACAGCTTTAGCCATTGAGGGACCTGGTCTTGCATATGCCCTCACTTTTACCTCTATAACTAAAAATGGTTGAGTGGCTCCGCCATACCTAGTAGCGAAGACTACTAAGTCAGCTCTTTTATCACCTACTGGAAATTCGGGTAGTACTTCTTTAAACTCACATCTAGAGTCTTCATAGACTAATCTTCTAATTATGGCATTTCTGAGGAGACGGTAGAGCTCATAGGAAATATACGCCTCCCTTTCCTTTACTTTCCTAATTTGTTCTTTAAAGCTAGAGCCCATTACAGCTCCCTCGGAAACAATATTCAAAGAAGAATTGTTCCTCTACTAGCAAAGCCGCCGCCTTAACCTTATATACTCTGCCCAAGAGAGAAAATAGCTTCCCCCATTTCAAATGCTAGAGTCGGCCAATCTCTATAGAGGACCTCTGCTTGCCTCATTATAAGCTCTACAGCCGTCGGATACCTGACTGGGGAGAATCCATGTCTTCTCAACAATCTCTTAACAGAAGCTCTGACCTTCGACTTAACGTTTTCATGTTCTGTCCAATCGATAGATAAATTATTTTTAATCGTTTTTATGAGCTCTCGTACAAGCTTTTTGAGCTCCTCGTTAGAAGCTATAAATATCTCTCCTCTAGATAAAGCATCGTAAAACGCCAATTCTTCCTCCGTTAAGCCCAGCTCTTCCCCTGCTCTTATAGATTCCCTTAACTCCCTAGCTATTTTAATGAGCTCCTTCATTACCTTAGCTGACCCCATAGCCCTATTATGGTATTCTCTTATAGTCCTCTCAAGCCTCTCTTTAAACGACTGGTATCTCACCACATTTCTCCTCATTCTAATCCTTATCTCATCGTTCAAAAGCTTCCTAAGCAGCTCTATTCGTAGATTCGGGAACTCTACTTCAGAAACTTCTTTTAGGAATTCCTCGCTCAGAATCGAAAGCCTCGGGCGTCCAACCATGCTTTCCGACAATAAGTCTACTATATCCTCTAAGACTACAGCCTTTCCTACAAGTCTTTTAAGTGCTGTATCTACATGGGGAGGAGGTATTACATGTTCAGGCGATGACTTAATGATTCTACCTCCCAGCTCCTCGAAGAATGCTATATCGTCCTTGAGCTTCAAGGCCTCTGGATGTGGTGTGGCTAGAACGAATGCCTTCTTTAAGGCTGAAAAAGCCCTGAGGAACTCTCTCTTCGTATCATCGTCTTTAACTATTTCATTGTGAGCTTTATGAAATAATCGCACTAACTCCTTGGAGCTTAGGCTTCTCCATCCTGAGTAGTCTATTCCTCCTAAGAAGGATCTGACTTCTTCGTATTTCTCCTTTAATATCGGTAGTGCATCCTCTTGAGAGATGAAGGTCTTGGGAGCATCTGGAGCTCTCTTCGCATACTGCATAACAGCCATTTTTAGGGCTTCGCCTATACCTACGTAATCAACAACTAAGCCGGAAGGCTTATCTTTGTAGACTCTGTTTACTCTAGTGATAGCTTG
>CAYLIY010000125.1:0-2539 GCA_964384015.1 uncultured Nitrososphaeria archaeon
GAACTTAAACATTTCATGAACAACTCTTTCATTCATTCTTATTAATTTACAGAAACTGGCCATGTGATCACACAAATAGGTCTCCTACTCTTAACAAACACGACCAAACCCTTCCCTTTCTAACGTATTTTGCTAGATTCTCAGGAATTAGAATCCTACCAAATAAAGTAACCTTAGCTAAAAAGCCATTTTTAGTTCTAAATTTAGCTGAGGTTAAGGCTATGACATAAACCATGTCCTTAGTTTTTGATGAGACCCACCAGAATTTTTCACCTTTAATAGCCCTTTTTAAGTTTTCTTCGGCTTTTTTTTGCTATTTTTCTCTCTTCTTTAAGCCTTGCTTCCCATTTAGCTCTCAGTTTGATCACCGATGAGGATAAACAGGGGCATCTAAGTAGCGAAGTTCAAGCATGTTCTGACTGATGACGGAATTAAGCTTAAAGTTATCCTAGGCATAAATTTATATTCAGGTATGGCCGACCCCAGCTTTACTGAACAATGATGAGCCGCACCTAGGGGCTTACCCTATGCCTTATTGATTCCATTCACTTCTTCGACCCTGACTTCCTCTTTTTCCTTCCGCTTTTACGGCTCTTCTTATTAATCTCCACAAGCTCCTCCGTTAACTCTCTTATTCTCCTCAATTCTTCCAGTATCTCTTCTAGGGTTCCTCCTCCATTGAATAAAAAGGCTTCACTATCAATTTTTCTCTTAAGCTCCTCCTTTATTCTAATAGCATTTTCATAATCTAGCTGAAAGCACGTCACACTTACGTGGGAGTTTGTTTTTTTAGCTATTTTTATGTCCAAATTAGCTAACTTTAGGATTTTTTGAATGGGACCTTGCCTAAGCTTTATCTCTGATATTGAGCTAAGGGGAATTCGGCTTTCCTTTCTCCACCACACTCCGTATTTTGAGCAAATGAATGCCTCCTCTAACTTAAAGATGGTGGTAATTTGGAACTTAGGTATCCAATAAGCTAAGAAGATGACGATAATGGAAAAGGCTATTAGGGATGGAAGAGCTAACATGGAGTGCTGAGCCATTAGTATTAAGGCGATTAGCGTTAAGGGAATAAGACCAGGGAGTGAATAGAGCCAATAAATGATCTTTAGTTTGGGAGATGGCCTGAACTCCAAGCTCACACCTCAAGATATGAGATTCATAGGAGACTAAAAGTCTTGATTGCCTAATACTTGGTATTGATCAGCTAAACTCCCAGCATCTAATTAGGTTTAATTGGGCTTTTGGTTAAACAAGAACTAAGGAATTCGATGATAAAGGACAAATAAGGTATAAGAGAGCAAATAAAAGCCAATAGAACATGTTTGTACATAATCATGATGGACCGGGTGGGACTTGAACCCACGACCTCCCGGGTGCGAACCGGGCGTTCTTCCAGGCTGAACTACCGGCCCATGTCCATGAAAATATGTTTAATGAAGGAGTTTAAATTTTGCGAGTTATTATGTCGTCATTACGCCAACTTTTCAGGATCTCCCTTATCCTATTAATACTCGGCTCTATCTCTTGTTGCCTGTAAATCTCAAGTATTAAAGGACCATGATAGCGATGGTTGAGAAGCGATCCAATTACTCTTTTGAAATCTATGTTCCCCTCACCGATTCCTAAATGATCGTCACTTTCACCTAGGTTATCATGCAGGTGAACTATTACTATATCTGAGCCTAAGAGCTCCACGAAATTGATGGGATCGACCAGAGTGTTAGCATGGCCAACGTCAAGCGTGAACTTACAACCGACTTTGGCTATTATTTCCCTTATTTGATCAGGATAGCCAGCTATTAACCTATTAGCAGTTTTATGGTCGTTTTCAATTGATAAGCATATACCTAAATCCTCTCCGACTGAATTTAAATGTCTGAGCCTTTCTACTGAGTTCTCAATGGCCTTTGGAAGGGCTTCCTTTGGGTAATCCTTCGGAAGCCTTCCAGGATGAACGGTGACTACCCTTGAGTTTATTTTATAGGATAAGATAAGAGACTTCTCCACAGCCTTCTCAGAGGCTTTTCCTAAATATGGATTAAGGCTAGCCAGGTTTACGTCAATATAAGGGGCGTGAACGGAGTAGGTGAAATCATAACTCTCTAATATTGACCTTAACTTTCTTACGGCCCTGCTATCATTTAGCTTGTCTATTATCCCTATCTTATCCAGTTTTATCTCCAGCCAACTCACTTTGAGGTTTGAGGCATAATCGAGTACGGCCTTTAAGGGAGCTTTCGATCCTATGGGTGTTGAAAGACCTATCCTCAACCGGGATCACCGTTAACTATCTTACTTACTTATCACTTTAAGGGTTTTATAAGGAGACGGAAATGTTCTATAAAAAAGCGCTATTATCCTTAAGTATTCGCCTATATCTTCAGTTATTAGGTTTTAAGAAACAACTACCTTTTCATTAAGCATCTAGAGCACTGAGCTTATTTTAAATCGGATTTAGATCTTAAATAAAGAATTGTGGAGATTAAACTAAGACTCACCTTTTGGGGAGCAAAATCTCAATATTAGTAATTAG
>CAYLIY010000126.1:0-2507 GCA_964384015.1 uncultured Nitrososphaeria archaeon
CCCCCTTCCCTCCACTAAACCCTCCTACCCTTCTTTTCTTTCTTCTCTTCTATTTTCAAAACATTGTTTCACGCTCACCTTGAGGTGTCATTCCATGTTTGAATTGATTTTGTATTGTTTTAATTTGTCTCGTCTGCTTAAGGTTAGTGTGGGGTATCTTTCATGATCAGGGGGGCGGAATAATGTCCGCGTTCTTCCCCTTTGATCCGAAGGAGTTTGAGCAGTTATGTACGAGGTTATTGTGGTACATGGGCTTTCGAGACATCGTGAGGATCGGCGGATCAGGAGATAAAGGACTAGACATTATATGTTTCGATGAATACGGTAATAAGTTCGGGATTCAGTGCAAGCGATACCTTAATCGGAAGGTTACTCCCCGCGAGATAAGGGAGTTTATCGGAGCCTTATCTCTCTATAGGTGTAACCGGGGAATCTTCATGACTACCAGCACCTTAACGAGAGAGGCTTGGGAAGCCGTCAGGATCCAAGGAAACATTACGGTTTTCGATGGCCCCAAGCTTAGGAGGGCGATAGAGCTGTTCCTTGGATCATATCCTGATTCGGGAGAACTCATCGTTTACGACGGGCCAGAAAGGGATTTGGCAGACATATTTGCTATAATATTCCTCTTTGGATTTCTTGGGTTTATAGTTTGGCTTATCTCGAAGTTAAAAATCTCGTAAGTTGGGGGGCGGGGATTGGAGGAAAGGCTTGATGAACCACAGGAGGGAACTGGTATATCAGTGACTTTCATATCGAGTTCTTCCCCACGTGGATTCACTTCTTGGTTGAAAAATGATGTTGAGGGGGCTCGCTCGCTAGATGTGGTGGTTGGATTTCTTTCTTCTGAGGGGCTGGAGTTTCTTATAAGACTAATCGCAAATCGAAGAGATCTTACGTATCGAATTGTGATCGGTCATGCTAAGCTGGAGACCTTAAGAAGGCTTGAAGCGAAAATTAGTGAGGGATGGATTGATGGGAGTAAGGTTAGGCTTCACTTAGGATTTGTGAGGGTTCAGGATTCTACGCAGATTAGTGGGAACTTCATGATGCATTCGAAGGTCATCTACATAGAAAAACACGACGGTAACGATGTGTTATATGTCGGCTCATATAATCTTACTAGAGCTGCCTTGTATAACGAGAACTATGAGGCAGCAGTAAGGATCTTAGCAAAAAGGGAATCGAAAATTATGAGAGAGGCAAGAGAATACATCAACAAAACCTGGAATGAAGCCGTCGAATATGATCCTAAAAAAGCTGAGCTATATGCTTGGAAGTTCAACGAGAACGTTAGAGATTTTGTTGATCAGAGGATTGCGGAGAAAATTTACAGAGAGATCGGTATTAAACGGCTTCCCGTATTGATACTGGCGGCTGTAAGCTCCAATGAGGTTTCGTTAAGTGAGGGAGGCATAATAGATGTCGACATCAGAGCCTTCCCAGCAGATCTCAAGACGTGGATAGGGGGTAAGCTGCACGTCTACCTAGTCAACTCAGCCGAAGACCTCTCACCTATACTAGGGAAGGTGATTCAAAAAGCGAGAAGGCTACTTATTTGCACGATTACGGGGAAAGCCTCCACAGCTAAGAGTAAGCTGAAGGGTTCAGCCGCGAAGCCCTCCGAAAGATATCAGGGAGCCATACGATATGATAATGATGAGAAGACCTTTCTCTTAATTCCTCCTTATGCCGTAAAAGGTGAGGAGCTCGGCGTAAGAGGAGAAAGCCAACTACAGGCTAGAATAGAGAAGGTTGTTACCAATCGAGAAGAGATTCAACGTTATCGTCACCGTTACATACAACGACAACCAAAAGTTGAAGACCTCATAGAATTCGAGCGTAAGAAGACCGATAAACCCGGACTCATATTAGTGGGCGATCTTAGGATAAAGGAGCGACCAATACTGCCCATAGTCAAGGAAAGCCTGGGCTATTTGAAACGACAAGACCCGAACAAGTGTAGGGCACTCTCACATGTTTGGAGGGGCGAATACATCTATTTGAAAACAGAGTACCAAGAGGAAGAAGAACAATATGTTAAATCTTTAACTGATTATCTGGAGGGGTAATAAAGGTTTGAAGTTATTTGCGTTCAGCGATCTGCATGGTGATGTCGAGGCTTTGAAGAGAATGTTGAAGAGTGTAGAGTGTGAAAGTTTTGACTACATCCTGATTGCTGGAGATCTTACGGGCATAGATGTCGAAGAGCCTGAAGTTACTGTTAAGCAGGCTAGGGAAATATTCGATATCTTAGAGGGGTTTGACCTATCGTATTATTTTGTCTGGGGTTTCCCGTTTAGGGAGAGCGGCCTCTACTTCACGTATCACGTTTTTAGAAGGTTCAATGGATGGAAGACCGAAGAAAAAGACGATCTCGTCAGTATTGTTGGCGAGGTTAGATCTGGCGATAGGGGGTTCACGAGGTTTAGATGTAATCTGCCTAGGGAGAAATTTGAGTCCGCAGTCGAGATATTGGAGGTTGTTTCAACGTTGAGGTTTGGGAA
>CAYLIY010000127.1:0-2492 GCA_964384015.1 uncultured Nitrososphaeria archaeon
CTCTCTCCCAGTCCTTTTCAGCAGTAGCTATCATCCCAAGAGCTCGATAGGTCACGCCATAGTAACTGAAATTCCTGAGTTGTGGTTTGAGCTTAAGGGCTTCTTCACAATCCCTTTGTGCTCTTTTTAAATCACCTAACTTCACGTATAATAACGCCCTATCCGAATAGGCTTCAACTAACTTAGGATACGCGTTAACCTCCTTGAGGATCTTTATACTTATACTAAAATGTTTTAATGCTTCATCAAATCTTCGTAGAAAAGTCTTTATGAAGGCTAATTCAGCATGTAATATCGCCGTCCATAATACGTCCTTGACCTCCTCAAATATTCTTAAACTCTTCTCACAACTTATGATAGCGTTCTCCCATTCACTCATCATCTCGTATAATCCGGCATAGTGATAATAACCCATCGCCATGCTTCTTTTATCCTTTACCTTACTACAAAATTCTAATCCTCTATCAAGAGAATATCGCATCATGATAGGGTCACCTTCGAACAAATAAAGTATCGCTAACTCTAGAAAAGTCTTCCCAAGCTCGTTCAAATTATTCGTCTTTTCGAGTAACTTTAGGCTTTCTATAAAGTATTTTTCTGCTATCTTTATCTTACCTATTCTAAGATTAGCCTTCCCAAGATATCTGAATATCCTCGCCCTAAGATCTAATTCTAATGGATCTTTCACCATTGTTAATGAATCTGAAAAACACTGTATTGCCTTTATAAACTCCCCGCAAGCTAGATACGCTCTACCTTTTCCATATAGAATCCAACATGACAACTCCTCACTAATAGCCTCCATCGGTATGCTTTCTAGAAGATCTAGATACTGGGATAAATACCCGCCCTCTATACAGCTCCACTTGTTAAATGCCAGATCATCTCGTATACTTTGAGCAGCTTCTTGGAAATCCTTAGCTTTAATCATATGATATGTGGCTTCTAAGAAGGCCCTTGTAGATCTCTTTGATGAATAATACCTAGCCGCTAACCTATGCATTTTCTCTGGATTATCTATAAGGCGATAACATAGATCTCTAATGACCTCGTGTAAGAAGTATTCACCATTAACATGTTCAATAATCATCTTTCTCCTGAGGGCGTGTAAAATGCTCCATATGTTTCTCACATTTAAGATATTGTTTATCGTTTTTATTGAGACAGGCTCCCTGAACACGGATATGTGCTTGAGTAATTTCCGCTCAGATTCGCTTAGAGTTTGATATACTTCATTCCAAAAATACTCCAGGAGTCCAAATTCTGGAAGACTTTCTAGCACTTTTATAAGATCCTTTCCTTTAAAAGCCTCACAGAACATATTTAAGGCTAAAGGATGACCAGATAGTTTTTCCTGTATCTTAACTACTTCATCTAACTTCACATGTATGCCTTTATTAGATAAAAATGTTAAAGTCTCACTGATGTTTAATCCGAGCAGTTTCATTTCAATCACATTAGGATCTAAAGGCGTGAAAAATTTCGGTCTAATCCTTGATAGAATTATGACTTTTGCTCTTTTTAAATTCTTTTGTAAATACCTAAAGAGAACATTTATCTTTTCATCCCTATGTCTCTGATAATCATCAAAGATCAATACATAATTCTCATCATCTAGTCCTTTGAGGAGTAAAGCCATTTTTGTCGAATCATCTGCACCACCGGCTTTTAAATAATTTATCAAATCTAGATACTGAAATCTACTGAGAAATATCGCAAGCTTATTTATCAAGAAACTGAAGGAGTCAACCTCTTTTAGAGTATGCCAAAATACATGTCGTTTTCCTTTAATTTTCTCCACGAATTTTAGTGCAAGGCTCGTTTTTCCGATCCCTGCTATGCCTTCAATTATGAAGAAGTTACCGTGAGATTCCAGTATCCTCAGTTCATTTCTTCTTCCTATAAAGAAGCCCAAAGGAGGGGCTTCAAAGTCGTGAAGATTCGTCACTAGGAACGCCCTGTCCCCCTTTCCCAGATTTCAAGCGCACCTTGCAACCGTCCAAATCGAAGATTATCTCAATTCGATCTGTATTCAGAGAGTAGAGCCTTACGTTTTTTCCTTTAACTCGCCTCCACTCTCCCTTAACGATACCTGCTCCTTCCAGGATCCTCAATTTCTTCGATATGTAAGTTTCATCCTTTCCAAGAATCCTGGCTAAAAGCCTTGGATAGGCAGGCTCATTTCGAAGTAGGGCTAAAATCTTGAGGTTCATTTTATTTGACATAAGTTTAAGAAATTCCTCTCTAACAACCATGCTGTTAACACATCAACTAAAAATATCTGATCTAGAAGATATTAAACTTGCTGCAGAACCTTTACTGGGTTAGCCTCTTTTTGACAAACTAAAAATTAATCCATGTATTTACGGCTTAGATTGCTAGGTGGCTCGAAGTTGGTCTTTAGGACGGTGTTCATCGGACAAGCTCCAGATGGGGATCCCAAGAAGCATAGGGCTTCAATAAAGACCTCCAAGCTAGAGGCAATATTCATT
>CAYLIY010000128.1:0-2488 GCA_964384015.1 uncultured Nitrososphaeria archaeon
GGTATTTACTATCGAATGAAAACAGATCTATCCATTGGCTATGGGTATTCGGGGATAGTCATAGCCATGCTCGGCGGGCTTAATCCAATAGGTGTTCCATTAGCTGCTTTTCTATTATCCGTGATCATTACTGGAACTCAAGCAATGCACAGGGTAACAGGGGTCCCTTATCCGATAGCTGAAGTCATGCAGGGTCTTTTCTTAGTAACTCTTCCATTAAGCGAGTTTTTTGCTAAGTACAGGATTAAGGTGAGAGTTAAATGATCGAAACCCTATTAACTACTTCCTTTTGGATTACAGTTCTAGCCATGACGTTAAGGATGGCAACTCCATTGATATTTGGTTCGATTGGAGAGGCGTTGGCTGAAAGGTCAGGCATACTCAACCTAGGGATAGAGGGGATGATGCTAATGGGCGCTAGCATAGGGTTTTTAATGGCGTATAAAACGGGTAACCTTTGGCTGGCTGTTTTAGCTGCTGGCCTGATAGGGGCGCTCATGGGCCTCCTTATGGCCTTTCTATCTGAGACAATCGGAGCCCCTCAACATGTCACCGGAATAGGCATAACGATATTGGGGTCTGGCTTAAGCTTTTATCTATATAGGATAAACGTTCCAACCCCCGGAGGCGTTCCTCCTACTATATCCCCATTTAAGGAGATAAAAATACCGTTTTTGAGCGATGTTCCGTTCATAGGCCAAGTCCTTTTCAGCCAACATCTATTAGTCTACCTTGCTTTAATTTTAATCCCCATTTCAGCTTTTATTTTATATAAGACACATATAGGCCTGATGATACGCGCAGTTGGAGAAAATCCAAGGGCCGCTGATGTCACAGGCATCAATGTAGCCCTAATAAGATATATTTGCACATGTTCCGCCGGATTTTTAGCTGGAATAGCTGGATCCTGGCTCTCACTTGCACAATCTAATATGTTCCTTCCTGGGATGACCATGGGCCGCGGTTGGGTGTGCATAGCCCTTGTCGTATTTGGTCATTGGGACCCGATAAGGATACTCGGGGCAGCTCTTCTCTTTGGCTTCATAGATGCTTTTCAACTATCCTTGCAAGCAGCTGGCTTTAAAATTCCATATCACCTCCTACTCGCAACACCTTATGTGATGACGATAATAGTGTTAGCATTAGTCGCGAGAAAGGCCGAATACCCAGCTGCCATGTTAAAGCCCTATAGGAGGGAAGAATAGATTGTTTAAAATTAGAAACTTTAAATTGGGCTTTGCTGAAGTTTTTTTGGCCTTTTTAATAGCCTTTGTTTTCTTATCAACTCTATTTTACTTTTTAACCGGCATGGGAAATCCTCCACAAGTTAAATTAGCAACTTCAGTTAAAGGGAGGTCTATCGTGTTAAATGTGTTAGAAGGTGAGCTAGAACCAGGAGAATGGGAATATTTAGTTTTCAACGTTATGACCAACCCTCCCGTCAAATGGAATTTAGGGACGGCTAGGTTAAGACCCGGCGAGAATGTATTAATCGCTGTTAACCTAAGCCCAGGAACCTATAAGGTTCAAATAAGGCATAAGCTGACCGGCAGGATAATGTTAGATGAGAGAGTGACTATTAGGTAGCTATTGATCTCATAAAAAATCAGGGGGGAGATGACGATCTTCCAATAGCCTTGAAGTAACTCAATGGTGATCCTAAGCCTCTTTACACGTTTTCGTCTCTAAACGCTTTAATCAACTCTTCCTGCCTGATTTTTGAAGGGTCTTGTAAGGCTTATTTAAATTGAACTCCTGCAAGGCTCTTTCTAATATATCCACGAGGTTCGTGCTTGCTACAGCATTTACTATAGACATAAGGCAGTCGCTGGTTAGCTTAGGGTTTAAACGTTTTCCGCGAGAAATAAGGTTAGAATGGTTAGAAAAATTATAGTTAAGACGATCCTGAATAAACATAGAAGAGACTCATGGTTTCTTGATGATTATTCGCTAAACCCCTATGAGGCATGTGCGTTTAACTGCGTTTTTTGCTACATAAGGGGAAGCAAATATGGAAGAAATATGCAAAAGTCCCTATCAGTTAAGGTAAATGCCTGTCGATTACTTGAAAAGGAAATCTCAGTGAGAATGAAAAGGGAAGAGTACGGTTTTATAATTATCTCATCATCGACAGAGGCCTGGCAACGGATAGAAGAGAAATATAAGCTGACGAGAAGGATGTTAAAGATAATTGCCCGCTATAAATTTCCAGTTCATGTCTTAACAAAATCAACATTGGTTCTCAGGGATCTAGATGTCCTGAAGGAAATAGATAGGAATGCTTTCATCCCCCAAGATCTGAGAGGGAGGATAAATCACGGGGTCTTTATGACGTTCTCCTTATCGACTCTAGATGAGCATGTATCAAAAATATTTGAGCCAAATGCCCCAACCCCAGCTGAGAGGTTGGAAGCCATGAAGGAATGCAGGAAAAAGGGCTTTTTAACAGGAGTCGCTTATATTCCAGTTCTTCCATTTATATCAGATT
>CAYLIY010000129.1:0-2399 GCA_964384015.1 uncultured Nitrososphaeria archaeon
GCACCAGCGGATCCACTCCAAGCATCTCGCTATAGGCCTTAACAGGCTCTTTTATTGGTATTTTTTCCTCCTCTATAACGATCATCGTTCCTGATTTTTCAGCAAACTCGTTCAAGGCCATTGCTATTCCTCCTCTAGTGGGATCCTTGGCAGCGTGAATTCCCCCTATTTTCAAAGCTGCCTCCATTAACCCGGTTATTGGCATATGATCGGATTTCAGTTTCTCCCCTTCCACGTCTATTCCCATTTGGGCAGCCAATATAGCCGCTCCATGCTCGCCTATTCCCCCGGAAATTATTATCTTATCACCCACCTTTGCTCCTGAGTCCTTTATAACCCCATTTAATGCTAGCCCAACTCCAGTGGCCGTTATTATCATCTTGTCTACGGCTCCTCGAGGCATCACCTTGAAATCTCCCCCTATCAACGCCGCTCTCTCCGACCTTACCACATTTACGAAAGACCGAATGATCTCATCAAGGTCATCGATAGGAAAGCCCTCCTCGACAACTATCGAGTCCATCATCGCTATCGGCTTGGCGCCCATCACAGCTAGGTCGTTTATAGTCCCCGTAGCAGCTAAGCTTCCTATGTTCCCTCCAGGGAAGAATATTGGATTAACCGTGTAGCTATCAGTCGTTATAACAACCTCAGCATTCTTAATGGGAATCGTTGCTGAGTCATCCATCTCATCAAGCCCTATCCCATTTAAGGCCCTTCTTAGATCAACTTTTGGCAGAATTACCTCCTTTATGATCTTATGGGTTTCGGCTCCTCCTGCTCCATGAGAAAGCTTAATTTTTCTCAATTCTTTCACCCCATATGCCCCTGTATATGCTTTTCCATACTTTAATCATTTCAACGGCTTCTTCTTTGCTTATCCTCGATATTATCGCTCCAGCATGAACAATTACATAATCTCCTGGCCTTAAATTAGGCTCTAAAATTGAACTTACTTCCTTTTTAATTCCACCAAAATCAACTATTGCTGTTAGCTCTCTTACCTCAACTACCCTCGCTGGCACGCCCAAGCACATGGAATATCGCCAAAATAATTAACGCCGGGCAATTTTAAGGTTAAGAGGTTAAATTGATTCCACGATTAGTAGGCCTCCTCGATCAGCTCCCTGAAGATCATGACCGATGCTAAAAGGAAGGTAACGGATGTCAGAGTTGAAGCCAAGTAACCCATCCCCCTCGCTATCCATCCTCCCACGTACGAACCTATTATGAAGGCTATCCCTATAATAGCGTTAAAATAACCATATCCTGATCCTCTATGGGTCTCAGCTGAGAGTCTCGCTACTAAAGCATTTGTCGTTATATTTATGGCTGACCACGTCATTCCGATCAGAAAATAGAAAACGCAAAGAACAAATACCGTGATCACCCAGCTCAACTTAAGGGCTTTAACAGCCAGGAATAGAAGAGGAGCTGATGGAAAGATGAAAACTCTTGAGAAAACCGCCTTTATTAGCAAATCAAGGCCTGACTTGGCGCTTTTTTCAGCAAACTTGTTGTAAAAGGAGACGGCGACGATGTAAGGTAAGGCGTTTAAGGCCAGGATCGTCGAATCATCCAATCCCATGTCCTTAAATAAAGCCGGCAATGGAGTGAAGAAAATCGCTATTCCAAGAAACAGGGATAAGCATCCTATTAGGAAGAGCGGAAATCCCCTGATCAAGCTATACCTTAACTCTTTAATCAACCTGATTATGCCTGAGACTTTAGGCAGATTAACCAAGCCTGACCACATCATCCTCATGATTTCGCCCAACGAGATTCCCGAGACCCTTGTTGTTATGTACAGCCTTTCTAACGTAATTTTGGGTTCTTTCATGAAGATCAATGCTATTATGAAGGAAATAAAACCAAAAAGCGATAGAAAAATGTAAGTTTCCCTGAATGGATAGAACTGCTTCACAAAAGAGCCAATTACTAAACCAAGAGCAGATCCCAAGCTACTGCTTATCTGATAGCTGGCTATGCCCTTATCCCAAAGCCTCTTCGGCCTGGTCTCAATTATCATCATGCTGGCCGCTGGTATGTAACTGCTAACAAGGAAGCCCTGTAAGGCGCTGATAACGTAAATCTCACCTATTTCTCTTGAGAAGGAGTAGAGAATTGTAACTAGAAATAAAGAGCCCAACCCCAGTAGCACAAAGGCCTTTCTCTTAGCTAAATAATCCGAAAGCTTTGCCCAGAAAATGAGCGAGGGAACTGATGTTAAATTTATTATCGTGGTGAATATCCCGATCTCATAAGCTCCTCCGCCGATGCTAATTATCTGTAGGGCCACTAACACGTTCAAAGCTCCTATTACAGCGTTGCTTAATAGAAATGCGTGTATCCAGTGCTCCCGCCCCATGGCCTAGACATAATCTGAAGGGGTTTAATTT
>CAYLIY010000130.1:0-1121 GCA_964384015.1 uncultured Nitrososphaeria archaeon
GGGGTGTCGGAGCGGTTACGAGTCCGGCTGCAGACCGGATACACGTGGGTTCGAATCCCACCCCCGGCTTCAGTTTTTGATCCTGCAAAATTGACATGAGACGATTTTGGTAGGGTAGGAGGAGGGCTAAGATTTGGGCTAGTTCGTTACTGAATCTAGTAACGAGCTTGCCTTTTTTAGCGTTCGTTACCAAATTTAGATCTTGTAAGCAGTTACGCAGTTTGGTACGGATGGTATGGAGTAACTTCCTTTCGTAATTCGGATTAGGTTTAAGAATGCCTGAAAGGTACTCACGTTCCGCTCTGCTTAACATGATCCCCTTAGCCAAACGTCCCATCCTCCTTTATTTCATAACGAGTTAATTCCTTATAACGGTTTAGTTTAGAAGATTTATTCACCTTTCTATTCCTTTCGTCCCAACATTTCCAATATAAAATAATGTACATCCGTTATATCCCCTAAATCCAGGATTTAAATCTGCATTTATGCTCCAAAACGCTCTATCGCTATGATCGCCTGTAATTCCATCTTCGTTTGGTTGCATGCCGTGATCTGAAATTATAAGGAAGAGCGTGTCCTTTGGAACCATTCGCTTAAGCTCGCGAGCAAGCTTATCAAGCTCGAAATATGTACGCATTAGTCCGTCAACATCTGAATAAAGTGTATGGCCTATCCAATCTGCAATCTCGAAATATGCTCCAAATAAAACCCACTCATTTGAAATATGCTTCATAACTTCCTTTTTCCGCATCTCGTGGATTTCCCACGTTAATTTGTCCACGGCTTTAATACCGTTTTTGAGGCCTGCCTCTGTCCTAACTTGGTAAATCCAATCTGGCTCGTTGTAGCACTTAAACCAAACAGCTATCGATGGCTTAACCATATCGAAGAGCGTTGAATATAGATAATCCTCTCTCGTTACCGACTTCGGCTTTACCCCTAGTCTCATGAAAAGCTTTCACTTGCCCTTTATATGTTTAATGATCGGTAAATGCCTTAAAATTCGAAAACCTTGTTGTACTTTATCATCGTTCTCACTTTGTGCTCCTTCGGTCTCTTTCCCGTAAGAAATGAGACCCAAATTAAGGACGTGTACGGTTCGATGATCATTCTATCCATGA
>CAYLIY010000130.1:1131-1845 GCA_964384015.1 uncultured Nitrososphaeria archaeon
CCATGAAATAAACTTCAGTTTTGTATTCATCGCTAACAATACAGTAGCCATAGCGTTTTTGCCTCAGGCTTGATAGATCTCATCTCTCTACTAGATATTCAAGACCATCTAAAGCTAGAATGAAAACCCTCATGATCTCACTCTACGTGTAACCGAGGCTTCTCAATTTCTCCATAGCGAACGTATCCTCCTTGTCCTGAGCCCTTCCGCTATGTTCTTTTTCTTTCGTCGTTTCAAGCTCGTGGATAATTTCATCTATAGTTGAAGTATTTGATTTAATTGGCAAGGTGCAGGGTTTACATCCTAAGCTTCGATATCTCATGCCCTTTAAACCGTAGATCTTTTCAACGCAGTTTGTTCTATAGAGAGGGTTAAATGACAAGTTCCTTGCTTCAATATAGCGCCAAACGCCAAATTTCCCTCCAATGCAAAAGCGGATGAACTCTAACGTAATCGGCATTCTCGAACTGAGTGAAGAAAATTCCCATCCGCTTAGCTCCATTTCGTATTGCTTAGGATTTCATCTAAAATTCCTTTATCTCTTGGACTAAAATACCTTTCCTTCATCCTTACACTATGCTCATTTCTTCTTATTGACACAATAATGGTATCAAACTTATACTCCTCTATTACTTTCCTTAAAGCTAATGTTTTACTTGATGACAACACTCAAGTCTACCATCTTTAAAGGTAACGTTTGTCGGATCTTTAGCT
>CAYLIY010000130.1:1855-2352 GCA_964384015.1 uncultured Nitrososphaeria archaeon
TCGGATTTTTAGCTACTATCAACTCAAAGCCCCATTCACTTGCTAATTTATCCCTGAATTCATAAATTTCATTGAACTTATAACCAGTATCTATGTGAATTACTGGTAAAGGGGATTTTACCAAAACAGGCAGTTCTTATTAAATCTAAACAAGTCGTAGAATCCTTACCTGTAGATCACAAGACGGCTGGATTTTTAAAAGTTTGCAAGCGCTTCCCTTATGATATAGATAGACTTGTTAACTAAATCTTCCAAAATATCACCTCTTTATACTACATGCTTTAGATTAAATGTCGAATCCATCATCATAAAGCATGTCCAAATATTCCTAGGTTTATTATTAAATAATCCGTTAGGACCCAGATTCACGTGTGATTTTAATCTCTATTACTTATCTTTTACTTCGATAATGAGAATTTCAAAAAATAAAGAGGTTATCTTTGTTTATCCATTCTCTGTTGTTCCACGGTCGAGAGCATTTTCACTCCATGTTTCTC
>CAYLIY010000131.1:0-2340 GCA_964384015.1 uncultured Nitrososphaeria archaeon
GAAATAGTGGGTACTTTTCTTTGCCATTTTTGGGTACTTTACTTTACCATTAACAGAATAGACCTTCCTCCCTTCCGTATTTGAACTTTTCTCCCTTCTAATCCAGTAAAGTGATTTGTGAGTATTGCTTATGATAGTCAATACCCATATAATTCATTTGTGCACCTCCTTTAAATTATTTGACTAGGCGGGTAGTCTATCATACAATCAATTCCCGCAAGAAGTGCATCACATCATCATGTTACCTATAATTCAAAAAATAAGGAGGTTAAAATGAAACTTAGCAAGTCTACAACAATGCTATTGAACGCAGTCCTTATCTTGGTAATTGCTATTTTGTTAACATCCTTAATGGGTGTATCCAAGAACTTACTTTCAGAGACTGAACAAGCGTCACCACAAAAGAATCCTCAGCCCACTCCGCCAAAAATATCGGATTATGAATATCTTATCGACCTTGTTCCTTTTGAACCAGGATACAAAATGATAGGAATAACCAAGGCTCAAATGGCAGAGCGTCGGAAATTGGGGTTTATATTAGAGCGTGTCGATGTTGAAGCTATGTCTGAAGCTGGTGGCAATACGGTTTTTTGGCTTATTTGGAAAAGGCGTTAAAGAGACGCTCTCAGAGCGAAATAGAGCTTATTTAGGAGCATATTACATTATTTCCCTTTTAAGCCCATCCCTGTAAACCTATTTTCCGAATGGTAAGACATGCACTTAGCATCGTTTGGGTGTATATGACCCACAAAACCAAAGGCTCAATAGATATGAATAATAAGACGTTAAGCAATAAAAAGGAGGGGTATTTTAGATAAGGAATTCCTTAATGAAAGCCATAAACTCATGGGTTTGTGTTTTCTTTTGTTAAGTAATCTCTATGGGTATAAGCATGGTACTCCTTGATTCCTATCCTCCCTCCACCCTTGACTCCACGGACACCTGAACATAGAATCAAGATAAATATGTCAAGCTAAGGGACGTCAAGAAAGAGTGATATCAAGCCTACGGTTAAATCCGTCCAGGAATACTTGGATTATTTGAAGAAGGGTGCAAAGAATGGTGCTGCAAATGTTCCATCATTTGAAAAGCTTGAAAACGAGGAGTATAAAGCAACGGTAAAAAAGACCGGTTATTGGCGTTATGCTCAATCTGCGGATCATCACTATTTTGTTGCTAGGTTACTTTTCCTTCACCATATCTTTGAATATTTTTGTTGGTTCTCTTCCGTTTAGTGTGGGTTGAGCTGTTTTAAGGGAGGTCGGCTGTGGCTGGCCTCCATTGGCCTCAAAAAATTATTAATTTTAATGGAACCATCCCCCAATGGCTATAGAAAAAATATTATAATGTTGGTTAGGGTACTTGGGGAATCGACTAATCTAATCAAGCAAGTAGAATTTTTGGCTTAGAATGGCAGTAATGTCATTTTTGTAAAAGGATTTACACAAATTATTAAAATAGGAAAAATAATAAAAAGGAGGTTGTTATTTATTTCGGTTTATTAATTTTTAGGCATTCTACAGAAAAAGAAATAATAGTCGCCCAGAGGGAAGCATATATGAACAGTTCATATATCTTCAAAATTTACTGTTATATAAGAATTGTTCGGATATGTAAGAGTTATCGGAAATGGCAAATAGAGGAAATATAACAGAGGTGAAAAAATGATCCATGAATTGCCCCCCAAAATTTGTACCACCAGTAATGCTAGTGTTTAGATGTTATAATAGGCATCATCAGAGGCTAGAGAGAGCCCTCAAGGAGGCTGATGATGTCTCCAAAAAACAGGAAGCGCTACACGGCTCATTTTAAATTTCAAGTGGTGATGGAAGCTATTAAAGGAGAAAAAAGTGTGGGTCAGTTGGCCCGGAGCTATAATGTTCATCCTATTTCGATTCTGCGATGGAAGAAAGAATTTATGGAAAGGGGGCCTGAGATATTCTCCCAGAAGACAACAATTCATGACTATGAGAGGAGAATACGCGAATTAGAGCGATTAATTGGTCACAAGGAGGTAGAGATAGCGCTTCCCAAAAGGAGCTCAGTCGGGAAGAAAAGTTCGCTTTAGTGGAAGAACACAAAGATACGTATGGACTTAATAAGGTGTTGCAGGTAATAGGAATGGCCAAAAGCACTTGGTATTATAGGCAGCGAAGGAAGAGTTATGAAGCTAAATATGAGTATTTAAGGAAGCCCCTTATGGAGCGAGCTGAAGAACATCCTGAATATGGGTATCGGAGAACGACAGCTGAGTTGTGGGAGAGGGGCTATAAGAAGTTGGAAGCGGTCCGGTTGTCAAGGCCAAAAATAAATCTTTTTTAAGGTGTATGTCCTTAATCA
>CAYLIY010000132.1:0-2340 GCA_964384015.1 uncultured Nitrososphaeria archaeon
CTCGACTCCACAGGCCACCAATACTGCCTCCGAAATACGCTATAAGTCTCCCTGTTCACTATGGTCATTAGCCCACTTTCGAACTCAGTTAACTCTAAGTGAACCTCGCCGAATCCCCGTCTCCTTGCTCTTTCACTATTACAAAAGTCGTAGCCTAAAATGCGTTCATAAATTGCTCCATTCACGTTCAGTACCCTAGAGCCGGCCATTCCTTCATCTCGGATTCCCAGAGCTGAATTACATCGGCCATCCAGCTAGCTTAATTATCATCCTCAGTAGCTTTCTGAAATCTGCGAGAGCCTCCTTAAGTTCATTTAGGGTTTTTTGGTCTTCCTCTCTGTATGGCATAGGGACACCTAGTGCGAAGGCTGGAGGGGCCTTATGTTTTACCACCGTGTCCACTATACGCCTGAATAAGCCTCGTGGATGAACCCAATTCTCTGAGCATTTACCCCAAATCCTTAGTGCTATCCTCGAGGCCTCGGGAGAAGCTTCTTTCAGTTCTTTAAAGAGCTTTGACGTGCTATACTTCTCCTCTCTCAGGAATTTCTCGAATAATTCTAATTTTCTTTCAAAGAAGCCCGCTTCGGCCATGTCAGCATAATAGGCCTTTACCAAAGCCTCAGTCATCGTCCGGAGTTGCATGAAACATGCTGGCAGATTGCCTAGAAGATAATCCATGAAGATGCCGTAACTCAATGGCATAACTATATGAACGACTGTGTTTACCAACGCTGATTTAAGATACGATTCCATGTCTCTCAACAGCGGTTTTAAGAAATCTATGACATCGTTTAACAGCTCCACTACCTCGGCACGTACATCCTTGGCGAACTCAGCGTTGTGGACAGCCGTATCGGTAGCGAGTTCCATAAACTTAAGGAGGGTCTCCTGTTTCACACTATAATTGTAGTTGAAGCTCTCTCATAACTGATTTTATGCGCCATTACACAGGATAGATTAAAATTGCTAAACCTTTAACTATAGTTAGGAGACTGGCATGAAATTGCCCCAAGCTTGGGGTGGAGTATTTTGCAGGACATTTACACAGTTAGGCTATCCTAGATTTGCTCTTACTAGAGAGGGACTCACAAATCAGATAGAGGATGGAATTTGCCTTCTCTTGAAGAGAGTTTTAGAAAATCGAGGGAGTAAGGTCTTTTTAGAAGTGAAAGGAGTGGGATTCCCTATATTCGATACTGACGTGGATGTCTTGGAATTTAGGGAAGACTTTGCAATCGCTTACGAGGTTAAGGGTTTAAGGCAGAGGTTGCGGGGCCGAACGATAAAAGAGAAATTCCTCACAGGTGTTAAAGCCTTAGAGGGTTTAGAGCAGGCAATGAACCACTTGTTTAATGCTGGCTATAGCGTTGATTATGCGTATCTGGTGCATCCTGTGCTTAGCTTCTACGGGTATGTACTCAGAACAGCACGTATTCTGGAGACCTATACTCCGATAGGCTATTTAGTTGTGGATCCTACGGGGGAGATTCGAGAACTGGTAAGACCTAAGTCTACGGAGAGAATGGGTGAGAAGATGGCGGATGTCCCTCGACATGAATTATTAGCTGTTTCTGAAATCGATGTAAGGTCGGCTTTAGAGAAAAAGTTAAAAAGATTTTCTGGTCTGCCTCTTGACATTACAGAAAAGGGTCTGGCTGAATGTTATAGCATAATCCAGAGGGGCTCTAGGTTTCCAGGCTGATTCCAAGAGGTGGGACTACCTGCTGTACGAGCTGGTAGCCGGGATTCTCGAGCTTCAGCTCCATGCGATATGCAAACCAGCTTGACATGGGCTAGTTAAATCTCAGACGTTATTTGGCATATAAGAACGCCGCTTTTATCGAGGAGCCGTTTCCACATGCCAGACGTTTCAGAGGCCTCTAACAGAAACTGGTAGGGGTAGACGCGGGTTCACCCCATGCCTATTGTTGAATGCCTATATGCTGAACGTGCCTATAGGCACTCGTGGGGAACGTGGGGTATGAAAGCTCAGTTTTCCGCCCCCCTTCCGCAAAAAGGGACTCGATTTCCCTCCTCCAGTTTATCCAGTTTACCCAGGAAAGCTGTGGATAACTCGGAAACATTTCCCGAGGAAACATTCAAAAGGAGCGTCTCGCCTTTCCGCTTGGATAAGCCGTGTTGCAATGCTACTACTGTGGAAGGTGGTTCAAGAATAAACAGGCCCTTAGGGCGCACCTGAGGTTCTGTCCTGCCAGGGAGGCAGGCATGGGCTTCATGTACGGGCCGTACGCCGAGGGAGGTGCACGAACCTTACGCAGACATGTGCGAAGGAGAGCCGGGAAGGCCGGTGACTCCCCAAGCGGATGGCTCATGGAG
>CAYLIY010000133.1:0-2298 GCA_964384015.1 uncultured Nitrososphaeria archaeon
ATTAGAAGGTTTTCTCTGACTTTCAAGTTTGAGAACACATTATCTACCTGTGGAAGATAAGCCAAACCCAGTCTTGTCACTTGATGAGGCTGCATGCCCGTGATGTCCCTTCCATCAAAGAGTATCCTTCCCGAATATATCCTGGTCAAGCCCATTATCGTCTTTAGTAATGTGCTCTTACCGCTTCCATTTGGTCCAACTAGGACAGTTATCTCTTTATCAGGTACCTCAGCGCTCACGTCAAAAAGCACGTGATGTCTTCCATATCCAGAGTTAAGCTCCTTTATATTAAGCAATCTCTCCACCCAAATAGCTTTCTATCACGACCGGGTCGTTTAACACCTCTTCTGGAGTTCCGTTTGATATTATTCTCCCTCTAGACATAGCATATACATAATCCACGTGCTTTAAGGCTATTTCCAATCTATGCTCTACCATTAAAAATGTCACGCCGAATCTCTCCTTGATTTTTCTGAAATAAGAGAGAATTTGATCAGCTAACGATGGATTAACTCCAGATAAAGGCTCGTCCATTAAAATCATTTTCGCATCGCACATCAAAGCTCTTCCAGTTTCTAATAACTTCATTTGTCCTCCACTTAGTTGGTCAGATCTGCTATCCCACATATGATCTAAATCTAAAACCTTTAGGATTTTAAATGCCTTTTCTATGGACTCCTTCTCGTATTTTATCCACGTCCTTTTAAATAAGGCCTTAATAAAGCTTTCCCCCGGATTGCCCTTATAAGCAGCTAGCATGTTTTCTAAGACCGTTAATCTAACGAACGGTTGAGGGATTTGGAATGTTCTAACGACGCCAAAATCAAATATTTTATAAGGAGGCCAATTTGTTATCTCCCTCCCGTTAAACCACACTTTCCCCTTATCCGGCTTATAAAATCCGCTGATTATATTTAGTAATGTGCTCTTACCGCTTCCATTTGGTCCAATCAACATAGTTAATGACTTCTCTCTAACGGCTAAGTCTACTCCATTTAAAGCTACCAAACCGCCAAAGCTCTTAGTTATTCCCTTTGTCACAAGTATATCGTTCGCCGCAAGCATCACCTTATATTAAAAACCAAAAATAGAGGGGTCTAAATAAACCACTCGATGGAATCGGTGGCGTATCTATAGGCCCCAACGTGTTCCCATTTGAATGTTCCGTCCTCCTCTACTACGGCCCAGAGGTCGTAATCAGCGAAGGCCCTGTCTCCAGCTTCATCTAGCACAACCCAACCCGATGCTCCAAATAAAGACGCTGTAACATCTGGTAATATGGCTTTAACAGCCTCAGGATCGTAAGAATTTACCGCTAATAGCGAATAAGTAACTGCCCAAACGATGTCATAGGTGGCATAAGTATAGGAGTCGGGATCCCTACCTAGTTTCTCCTTAATGTATGAGCGGACCTTCTCAAACTTATCTGACTTGGTTGGAGCGAATATTGTACTGACGAACTTTACAGCCGCGGCAAATTCCGCTGCAGCTGTATCCTCTATTAACGCACCACTAAGAGCCGTTCCGTCAGTTCCATACCACTTAACCTGCCATAACACGTCATAATCCCTTGCTTGTGTAAAGAACGTAGTTACTTCTTCGAATGCTATGTAAAACACTCCCACTTTATCCGCTCCATAAGCTTCAACAGCAGCTCTGACTTTATCGGCTAAAACTTTAACCTCTGCCGAGAATTCTTTTGCCTCAGGATCATATCTTACTCCCTCATCAAACACGCCCCCGAGCTCAACGAACCTCTTCTCAGTAGCTTCCTTTAATCCATCTCCCCAAGCATCGCCCCTCCAAACTGGAATCACATAACTAATTCCATCATCGAACATCAACCTCGCTATAGCCGGTCCTTGAACAAAGTCTGTCGGGCAGAATCTATAAACAAAGTCTCCTGGAATGGCGAGGCCAGGAGCCGTGGAGGATTGGCTGATTATTAATATCTTATTAGCATCAGCATATCCCTTTATATTTCTCACCTCAGCACTTGATTGAGGTCCTACAACTATTTTCACTCCCTTTGCTGCCAGACTCTTTAATTTCTCCAAACAAACATCTGGGCTTGTCGCCGTATCTTCAACTATTAATTTGAGCCTCCAAGCTGCGCCAATTTTCTCGAGAAATGCATTGGCCTCATATACAGCCATTTCGGCAGCTGTCTTAGAGTTTTCACCAAATGTTGCTAGATCTCCTGATAATGGCAAAAGCGCTCCTATTGGGACCTCTCCTGTTAGTCCTGGAGCAGGAGCTGTGACCGTTGTAGCCACCGTTACCGTTGTAGGTACAGTT
>CAYLIY010000134.1:0-2277 GCA_964384015.1 uncultured Nitrososphaeria archaeon
TGAAGGGGTAGTTTGGGCCTAGGTACTTGTGGACGATTCTCGCATAATCATTCATCAGCTCGTTTAGCTGGTTCATTGTCGCCTCTGAGGTATCGATCAGCCACCAGCCCATCGGTGTTCTTATTGATTTCATTTTCAGAAAGCGGTAGAATCTGCTCCTGAAGTTTCTGAAATCAGCAACCTTCTCTACTGGGACGATCCTCGTCTCCCTAACAGTCGCTGGGCCTACCTCGTATTTTGATTGGGCAAAGCGGTATTCTGAGATGAGAGTGAATGTCACTAGGTATCCCTTGGAGAGCCATTCTGGTAAAAGCTTCTCTTTCTCTTCCTCGGTCAGGGAGGGTATTCGTGGGGCTATTTCTGGGATTAGGTGTCTCCATCCCAGAACCCAGACTGCGTATGGTACTTCTACGGGGTAGAAGAGTGATGGGTGGGCCTTGTATCGGTTGGCCATGTCCGCATGGATCTGTTTGACCTCCTTCTTATCGAGGTCTCTAAGCTTGACTAGGTTCTCGGTTTTGAGGACTATTTTCACTCCCTCGCTGTCATTAGATAATGTCACTTCTCTTTCCCCACACTTTACCACCATGAACCACCCCGATGCCAGTCTTCTTATCCTCCTTTTTGTGATGCGCTCTATGATGAATACTTTGATTAGTGCTCCCTCCTGTGCTATTTCTAGGTCATCATCTTCCGTTTCTGGGACTATGTATGTGCGCTTTCTCTGGAGGATTTTTAGTCCCTTGTAGAGAGTTTTTCCGATTGCTACTCTATCCTTATCCACGTCTCCTGTGATGGAGGCGATTGTGATTGTGATGGGGAGGACTTGGGATTCGGGCAGGGAAAAGATTATATTATCCCCACCAGACATATCCAATCCCGTGATAAATACAGGTGTATGTGTATATAAGCTTTTCTACTTGATGAGCATGTATATAAAATCATAATATATTATATATAGGGTAAGCGTTTAAAGGTGTGTTTTTAGAGAATTATGGTAGGTGTTTTTCATGAGGTCTAGGAGTAGGAGTAAGACTGTCGGGTGGAGTTTAGAGAAGAAGAGGGGTAGGGGTAAGGGGATTCTAATCATTTGTCCAAAGTGTAATCAGTTAGGTAGGCTTTATTTTAATGAGAAGATCGGCTGGTATGTTAAGCATGGTAAGAATAGGTCTCACAGTATTAATAAGTATGAAACGTTCACGGTACCTTTGCATAGCCCGAGGCTGGCGTTAGTACAGTACATGGGGGGTGACTACTTCCTGATCCCGTACATCGCTAGGATGATACCTCCTCACACGACTTATGTAGAGGTTTTCGGTGGTGGCGCTCCCCTACTGTTGAATAAACCACCATCCAAGGTTGAAGTGTATAATGATATTGACGGCGACCTAGTGAACCTATTTATGGTGGTCAAGGATAGGATTGAGGAGTTTATGAGGGAGTTTGAGTGGTTGCTGTACTCTAGGAAGCTTTACTACGATTTCCTCAGGGATTACAGGAGGGAGAGGGATCGTGTCAAGAGGGCTGTCAAATACTTCTACATTTTGAGGACTAGTTTCAGCGGGGTGCTGGGTTCTGGCTTTGCGAGTTCTGCAAACCCATTGGGGTATAAGACGCACAAGTTCTGGAGGAGGGTTGGAGAACTTAAACTAATCCACGAGAGGCTCAAGCATGTGATTATTGAGCAGTTGGATTTCAGGGAGTGTATAAGGTTGTATGATAGGGAGTACACTTTCTTCTATCTAGACCCCCCGCACTTATTCTACTCCACGGAGAAGGATAAAGGCTATTACGCAACGAACTTCACAGATAGTGACTACTTCGATTTGCTAAGCATACTTACGAGGGTTAAGGGGAAGTGGTTGCTTAAACAGAACTATATACCAGCCATCATAGATTGGGCTAGGGAACACGAGTACTCCATGAGGATTGTAAGGATGACCAAGTTCTCTCAGAAAGCAGTAAAAGAGAGGGGTGAAAGGAAGGAGGGCATGAAGGTGGTATTCGTGGCGAACTATAAGATATGAAAAATTTAATGGGATTTTATGATCACGACCCCTAGGAAAGCTCCTAAAACCACGAGTACTGCGAACGTGTACTGGGCCAACATCCTATTGAATGCATGAGCTTGGTCTGCCAACCTCTTCTCATACTCGGCTTTAGCCCTGTCCAGCTCCTTTTTCAGCGATTCTATCTCCTGGATTAGCTCCATCTTGTCCTTGTGCATGGTGCTCCTGACCGAGCTTATCGCATTCCATTGTGCTTGGTTCTCTTGTG
>CAYLIY010000135.1:0-2270 GCA_964384015.1 uncultured Nitrososphaeria archaeon
GTTTAATTTAAACCTTAAATTGCCGGGTGGGCTCAACAGCTTGGTTGATGTCAAGCTGTCAAGACACTTGGATTCAAGATTCTTAAGCTGTTCATCCTAAAGAACATGTAACAAAGAACCTTATTTCTGGAATAGACAATTGGTCTATTTTCAGAGTAGAAATCCTTTATAAATCAAGCTAGCGAACTACTAGTTGAGCCGGCATGAGCGAGAAGATGGATGTACTTGATCTCATAATAAACGTCCTGAAGGAGCATGAGAAGAATTTAAGCAAGTACATATCTAGACTTGAGGAGTCGATTAAGAGGTTAGAGAGAAGGGTTGAGGAAAAAGAGGGAGAGAAGGCCTTAAAGGAGGCAAAGATCAAGGTTGAGATCAAGGAGTGGAGTGAATTTAAAAAACAAGCAATTAAGCCAGAATCCGTTTATTTTGAAGTAAATGATAGGTTTTTTCAGGTAGAGGCCTTAAAGGAGGCAAAGATCAATCTATATAGGGAGAGGCTTCCCAGGCTAATAGTTGAGGTGGAAAGGGAAGGGGGAAAATATGTTTTAAAGAGACTTCTTATGAGCGATGCTGAGGATCTTCCCTTGATCCTGAACTCCGAGCTAAAATGCGGCTTTAAAGCTCCCCTAAGGTCCTCCATAGTGGAGGAATCTGAGAACAAGCTAAGGGTTGAGGTATCCCTAGGCATAGAAATATCGAAGATTAAAAGCTGGATATCAAATGAGCTATCCTTTCCAGTTAAAAAGCTTGTTAAGGGGAAAGTGATTCTACCTTAATGGCTTCCTTTATTTTTAAGAAATACCAAACAACGTTCTTGCCTCTATCAGTTAGATAATACTCCTTTGATTTTTCGCTTGGAAGCTCCTCGATTAATCCCTGTTTGATGAGAAAATTCAGGTATTCGTTCAATCTATTCCAGGAGAGATTCGCCTTATACATTATATGGGTACGCTTGTGACTACCTCTGTAAATAGTGAAAAGTATGTTCAGCAATATCTCGAACTTCGATCTCTTGAACGTCAATTCAAGAACTAGTTTTAGATACTCCTATAAAAGTTTAATTGATCGGTGATCTAGAGCCTATGCCCGTATGCATTTATCTATTATCCCCGATGATTTGATGATCCAATCATAAAGCTAGACAACGTTATTTAAACATCAAGTTTTGTTGGGGGAAAGGAAAAAGGGAATTTTTCCCCTAAGATAATCCCTAATCACCGTTCTAGCAGCCTCATCAATTAACGGCTCCTTGTCCTTCTTGTAAAACCATCCTCTCTTGACAGCTAGGGCTTTAAGTATTTCCTCGGGGTCCATTTCATCTATTCCATAAGCGATCTTAAAGGCGTGAGGACTATGCCTTATTATCCTATGGATTAGGATCACTGCAGCCTTAACAGGATCGGGTAATTGCTCTATTGGCCTGCCTCTGATAATCCCTTCTATACCCTTCTTTAATGGGGCTATTCCAGGCGTATCCAATAAGTATATTCCCTCCCCTATCCTTAACAGCTGAACTCCTTTCGTATATCCAGGAGAACCTGGATATGGACTTGTTTGAGCCGAACTTTTACCCTTTAAAGCGTTTATAATCGTAGACTTCCCCACCTTGGGCACTCCTACAACAGCTACCTTAACCGGCTTTCTCATGCTTTTAACAATCCTTAAAATGCCTCTTTTTAAGGTTTTTATTCCAGATCTCGTGTTAGCAGCCACTAAAACGGTATTAAGGCCCTTACTCGAGAAAATCCTCCTCCACTCCCTTGCAATGTCTACCGGGACGAGATCGCATTTATTTAAGACTATAATCAATTTTTTCCCTAATTTTTTAACTAATCTCTCAACAAACTCGCTTCTGGTCGATAAGGGATCCCTTATATCCACAACCTCTAATATAAGATCGGCCTCCTTGATTATCCTCGTGAGGGATGCCCTTCTCAACAACTTCAATTTTTGCCACTTCGATAAATTCTTTAGATAACCGGGTAGATAAGTGGGTTGAGGGCTTTGAGATTACGTAACCTCATCTCCTTCGCGGCAGCCCTATTGAAGAACGTGGATAAGTTCCACCTCTCGTTCGATAGATCCTATCGTGAGGCCATTACTAAGCTGGAGGCGGAGCTTAAGGGAAGGGAGGTTTATGAGTTCTCTCGATCACTTGTGAATAAATTCTATCTACTTGAACATATTTCTGAGATAACCTTTGGCGAAAAAAGCTATGAAAAAATAGCTTTAACCTGGTTAGCTCTATACGGGGAGAGATTCTTCAA
>CAYLIY010000136.1:0-2242 GCA_964384015.1 uncultured Nitrososphaeria archaeon
TTAACGAGAACTTGACGGCATGAATATGCTTGCAGGCAACACCTCTAAACCTGTGGTCTGGGCATTCACACTTCCATTCAGAGCCACCCTTAAATACAAGGTACCAGCCATTCTCAGATTGAGACTTAACCCTATAGTTGAGGGATTTAACCGTCTAATCTGGTTTCCCATGGCTAATATTGCTAAGCCCCTCAGTTCACGGGTTTCAACTTAAACATTTATACCCTAAATCACCCCCATATAATACTACGGGGTAGACTCCAAGGATTAAAGGAGCGAGAGAAAGAGGAATTCCATATAAAGGAGTAGTTGGAGGAGGAAAGAATGAAAATAAGCTTGTACAACCTTTCAAGGTCTGTAGGAGTCCCTCCACCTCATCCATCTGAACTTATGGGACATGAAGATAACGTGGGAGAAAAAGGATTATTACCCATTTTGAACGCTCTGGGTTATGATTCTAATAGAGATGTGAAAAGGAAGCCCACTTTGAGACATCCACTCCTTAAAGGAGGATGGAGACAGCCTGACTACGGCGTATTGGAATATAACAAGAATAAATATGGAATGGTTGTAAGCATTAAACCTTATGGAGAACGTTTAACTGAAGAACTTGAAGGAGAACTCTGTGGTTGGTGTGCCCTTGCAGGCTCCCTCTACGGTGTTTTAACCAACGGGGATGAAGTGATTATAATAAAGCCCATAAGAGGGGTTGTGGAATGGGATGAACTTGACAAAATTCCATCTAAGGCTCAACTAGAAATGGAGTTAGGCATCACCATTCCCAAATACTCGGATTATGATCTAACCTACGCAACCAGAATAACTGAGGAATTAACTTCTCAAACAATTAATAGTATAGCTGAACACTGTCATAACGCCATAAGGTCGAAGAAAGGAAAGCTTATCCCCGAGAGACTTTATGAGTTTACGAAACTTGTTGTTATGAGAATAATTGATGAAAGAAGGTTCAGGGCAAAGAAGCAAAATGAGCTTAGAATGTCAACAGCCTTTCTTGAGGAACTCGAAAAAAGAGGGGTGAATGTCGAGGAGTATATGAAGAATTTCTTTGCCTCAATTAGAGACGAAATAGGGATATTCGATAAGGATGAAACTCTTGAACTTGGATTAGACCTCATATATTCATTAATAAATTATCTGGATACTCACTCTTTATGGAGCGAGAAGGTTGATGTTCTTGGAGAAATTTATGAAAGATTCCTTATGCGTACGATGACGGGAAGAGAACTGGGAGATTACTTTACACCTAGACCTATCATCGATGCGATGGTCAAGATGGTGAATCCGAGTGAGGATGAAAGGGTTTTAGACCCTGCATGTGGAACTGGAGGTTTTCTAATAAGCAGTATGAGGCATGTTTGCAGAAAAGAAGGAAAATCTATGAAGGAGATAGCAGAAAATTTTTACGGGATAGACATCTTCGAAACAGTTGTTAAGTTGTGCAAAATCAATTTATGGTTACATGGGAACTGTCACGAAAATGTAGTGAGAGCCGATAGTCTCGATCCTAATGAAGCCCCAGACTTTCTTAAAGACGCTCTTATAGACCCGCAAAGTAAGGGCTTTGACGTTATTCTGACCAACCCTCCATTCGGTAGGAAGGGGGGAAATGAGATCCCGCCCGAAGATTTGGAGAGACTAATCTCCAGATGGAAAGACTTGGGCGTGGAGATGTTTGAATGCGCATACGGGAGAGGAGGGTTAAGGAAGATAGCTCCCCAATCAGCCTTTATGGAATTATGCATTAAAGCCCTCAAGCCAAAAGGTCGATTAGGAATAGTTATAGATAACGGTCTTCTCAGCAATCCTTCAAAAGAAGATCCTGCGGTAAGAGAGATTATTAGAAGAGAATGCATAATAGACGCAGTTGTGGGATTACCTAAAGGAACCTTCAAGCCTTACGGGTCGAATGTATATCCAGCTTTCATTATAATGCATAGAAAGGAAAATGAAACAGAAAGACAAGGCAAGATTTTCAGAGCTGAAGCTAGAAAGGTTGGAATACAGCCTGCCCGTAACGTATATGTGGAGGATTCATATGAAGATCTTGAAAAGATATGTCGAATCTGGGAAGAGTATAGAAATTCTTGATTGGGAGCTTCCCGTCTGGATTACGGATGAAATGGGGGATCGATTGGATAACAACTATTATTCCCCCTCATACATAGAAGCCAGAAAGAAGATCGAGCCCCTCGGAACAAGAGCGTTTGGAGACCTCATAGAC
>CAYLIY010000137.1:0-2208 GCA_964384015.1 uncultured Nitrososphaeria archaeon
TCCCTCCTGACGGCCATACGAGACACCAGGTTAATTCGCGCAACAAACCTATAACATTACTGATTGGGCAACCAGTAAAATAATAGCCTCCTCACCGGTGAGCCAGAGCTCTGGCGGGCGCATTCACCGGAGGGTTCGCAGGATACTATGCTGACACGGCAGAGGAGAAGAGACGGGTCGAGGCTGGGGTCTACCTCTAACACATCCTAACAGCTCCGTCAGCCTCGACTTCGGCTAGCTGGGCAACTCGTTTATCTCCTCATTACAGCAAAGATTTACAGGCATAGCGACACTAAGAATGAAGGGTTTGAAGGCGAGGAGAGACTTCTCTTATGAGATAGTGGAGGAAAGGATAACTAAGGGTGGTTTATTTTTGCTTGTAAAAGTGAAAATCCACGCTAAGAGAGGGCGAAACAGGGTCATAGACATGATAATGGATGAAACGGATGCGATAGGGTTCATAGAGTGGTGGACAAATGGTAGCATAATCCATAAGCCGAAGTGGAATTTCTATGGAGTGCTTATACTAGCTACTTCATCACGATGATTAGTCTACTTTTATATCTGTAAATTCCGTTACTCATTGCGGTGAAGAAGCTTATGGTAGATATACTCATTCAAGAACTGAAGAAGCAGCCAGAGTTTTTAAGACTTCTTGAAAAGGCTTGGGGTACATTTTATTTTGAGGGAAGTGGTCCTGACATAGGGATAAGAAGGGAAAATTTCTTTAGAATAGCTCTCGAAGAAGAATTGGGGCTTGAAGTAAGGGAGGCTCCATCACTAGAGAGACAAGTGGACTTTTACGTCATAATTAACGGTAAGGAACATGCATATAGCTTGAAGACTATGGAAAACGTAGGGACCTTAAAGGTTTCATGGGACTCGTTTCCGGACGTGGAAAGGTTAAAACAAGCTGCGAGGAGTTTTAGGTTTCAAGTTCCGATAATATTCATCTATAGAGAAGGAGTATGTGTTTTTGAAGTTGAAGATTTGGAGAGAATACGGGAAGAACTGGGTTTTGATAGTTTTTGGTGGATACCTCAACAGGAAACTAATCCTAGAGGATTTGGAATTAGGAGTGGGGCTGTCAGAAAGTTGATAGAGGTGGCCAAGCAGAAGGGTAATTTCATAGAGATATCTGGTGAGAGAATAGATAATGAATGGGCAAGAAGAGAGTATTTTAAAAGGTGGTATAAAACCATAAAGGAGTTTGTAAAAGATTTAGATAAGATACTCAGATAGACTACTCTGCGAGAGTTCGTATAAGCATTGCTTAATCCTCTTTTCTGAAATCTTCACATACTCCTCGTTTATGTCTATGCCTACAAAGTGACGTCCAGCTTTTAGGGCTGCTACACATGTGGTCCCGCTTCCGACGAAGGGGTCTAATACCACATCTCCTTTGAACGTATAGAGCTGAATGCATCTGTAGGGAAGCTCCTCGGGAAAAGGTGCTGGATGGCCTACTCTTTTTGCCGACTCAGGCTGAAATTTCCACACACTCCTAGTGAACTCCAGAAACTCATCCCTGGTTATGGTGTCCTCCTTACCCTGCTTCTTTTCCCTCTTAAAGCTACCCTTCGACATGACGATGATGTATTCATGCTGGTCTCTTAATATGGGATTGACTGCCGACCTCCATGAACCCCATGCTGTGGAGGCCCCGCTGACAGCCTCACCCTTATCCCATATAATCTCGCCTCTGAAGAGGAACCCTATTTCCTCGAAACGTTGAATGAGGTAAGCATGAAGCGGGATGTATGGTTTGCGGCCTAAATTAGCAACATTGAAACATATTCTCCCACCCCAGACGAGAGTCCTATAAACTTCCCTCATTACCTCCTCTATGAAATCTAAGTACTCACCAAGCGTTAAGTCGGCATCGTACTCCTTTCCTACATTATAAGGCGGTGAGGTGACCATTAAGTGAACGCAGTTATCAGGTAACTTTTTAAGGACTTCACGAGCGTCTCCGAGGATTACTTTATCCAGAAACTCTGGGGGAACATCGTTTTCTACTAAATCCTCAGGTTTAGGCTTTGGGAGAGCCATATTTCCATAAAGCTTGCGGGAGTAGAATGGAGTAGAGTCATGACTTATTCTCCCTGTAACTCCAAAGCTACTGGTTCTGGTTCTCTTTCTGGGCAAGGCCCCCATCACCTCTCCTCATCCGGCATCGTATAAACGTCTCGTATTATGGCCCGTATG
>CAYLIY010000138.1:0-2169 GCA_964384015.1 uncultured Nitrososphaeria archaeon
CTACCGGTTATTTGCTGAAAATGACAAAATTTTATTGAGGATTTGCCTAAACTATTTTGGATTGAGAATACAATACCCTCCGCTGATAGCCGCCCTTATAGTCATTATCGTTGTTCTCTTCGGCTTTCTTGTTCCAAGTGAGGTTGATAGGTACGCTGGGTTTTCCTTTGAGGGAAGAAAGGTGCTTAATGTTCCCTACGTTAAGCAGAAACCGTGGTTTTGTTCAGAAGCCTCTGCTAGCATGATCTTGCAATATTATGGGTATAACTTGACCCAAGATGAGATATTCAAGATGGGCTACGATAGGTTTGAGGTCATGTTGCCCCTTCTTAGCAACTACCTGGACTGCACTTATAAGGTGATGAGCTTGTCCGATGTGAAGAAGGAGATAGATGAGGGAGATCCCGTGATGATAAGGATACTAAGCGGGACCTACCTGCATACGGTGGTCATAGTGGGCTATGATGGGAGATACCTAATAGTCCACGATCCAGCCATAGGCCCAAATCTAAGGATCAAGATAATCGACATAGTGAGGAAGTGGAGCCCAGTTAATTTCGTCGCAATAGTTTTTAACTCCAGTAAACCCCATACCTGAGCAATACAGGGATTTTCTCTTCAAGATAGAAATTAAAGCAGAGGTCATGGGGGACTATGAGCTAATCATGGGTGGAGGGCAAACTCCTTTAGCTTTGGGAGAAGGGCTTATCTAAAAGTGGTCGGAAGCGATTAAGCAAAGCTCATCTGCCTAGACTTTGGCCGTAGGGCATAACTGGTTAAGCGGGCAAATGTCGCATTTGGGCCTATTGGTCTTACAATAGTTCCTTCCGTGGAGGTATAGCATGGTTTGGAACCATCCCCCTAACTCTCCAAACATCCTCCCTAGCTCGCCTCTCAAACATCTATCGGAAATTGGACAGGGATCGATGCCTATCTCATCGGCTACTCTCTCGTCACATACATGCTTCATGCAGTATCTTTTCTCAGGCATGGAAAGAGATTTTTCAAGAATTTTAAGTCTATTTAGAATCGTTCTCAAGTGGACATCACATGGTATGAAGTGAGGCGCTTTAAAGGTGGTTAATATTATCGAATCAGCAACTTTTGGCCCGATCCCCCAACAACTCCTGATCAGTAGGACCCTGGCCTCCTCAGGCCTTTTGGTTATAAGGTTCTTCCTCAAGAGATTGCGGTTAAAATCTTTTAGGGTTCTTTTTAGGCCAATTAATTGATAGCTTGAGCCGATATCCCTTAAATCAGCTTTTTCTATCCTCTTGAGGTCTCCATCATGTTTAGACCAAATCTTCTCGCACCACCTCAAGACGAACCTATAATAATCAGTCCTTTTGGAGAGGACGACGGCTATTAGGATATAGCTGAAGTCCCTTGGGGATATTGGCAACCTTATTCCAAAATAGCTCTTTGATAGCCCCTTTATTTTCTCCCTGATTTCCCTCGATAGTCTGTTTATCTCCTTTTCAAATGGCTTTTTCCTCCAGAGCCCTGTCTCAAGGATAACTTCATTCCTGAGTATATCCTCTTCAATATCCCCCGCGTACTCGGCTATCACAACTTTACCTTCAGGCTGGAAGATCCTCAGGCCTTTTAAAAATCCAGCTATCTTAACCCATTCCCCTTTACCCACCCTTCTATAAAGGCTTGAGAGAAACGATGGCTTCATAGTGTTATCTAGATTGTACTCGTCGGCCCTGAGCTTAATTATCATCAATGAAAGTTATGTTCAAGTTCCCCTAAATTATAGCTGGTGTCAGCGATATTCGACCCGATAAAGCTCTCAAACGCTGTAAGGATGGTGGTGACCAAGGATTCGCTCAGGAAGTATTACAGGGTTGTGAGAGCGGATAGGTGGTATGGGGGAATAGCCACGGCCGACTGTTGCGGTTGTAACCTAAGGTGCGTCTTTTGCTGGAGCGGGCTTCCAAGGGACAGACCTGACAGGGTTGGTAAGTTTTACTCGCCAATTGAGATATTTAAGGCCTTAAAAAGATGCGCTGAGAGACATGGATTCAGGCAGGTGAGGGTTAGCGGAAACGAGCCCACAATAGGCAGGGAGCATTTGTTGAAGCTTCTTGAGCTATTCGATCAAACCGACTTAACATTCATCCTGGAGACAAATGGGATCCTGATAGGGCATGATAAAAGCTACGC
>CAYLIY010000139.1:0-2168 GCA_964384015.1 uncultured Nitrososphaeria archaeon
TTGAAAGAGAATTTAAGCCTAGAAAATTTAGCGGTTAGGGTAGAGGATAAACCAGAAATAAGATTAATCCACGATAAAACATACATCGCGGACAACATAGTCCTTATAGGCTCCTTCAATTTAACCGAAAGCGCATTTTATGGAAACTTTGAAAGAGCTGAGATAAAGCTTCACCCTGAAATAATTGAAACTGAGAAAAAGCAATACGAGGTTCTTTGGAAGAGAGCTACAGACCTTTCAAGTTATGAAATTACTTAGCGTCTCTTTATTTTCACGATACATAAATACTTCTTATGTCCATGTAATCCCTGTGTTGGAGAGGGGGTTTTCGGGAATTTATATTCAGTCTTAATAGCAAAGTTGTGACCAATAACTTCTTTCAATCCTTCAACAGTTTTTCTTAGTATAGTTTTGTCTTTATTGTGTATTATCAGAATAATTTTACCATTTTTTCTAAGACAGCTTATATAACGTGAAATTATCTCATAAAGCTGAGCGTTATACCATCGTAGGTCTTTGCCTACTTTTCTATTTACACATATTTCATCTTTCCAGTAATCGTAATCTCTAAAACGACTATCTCTATATCTACCTTCCAACCATTTTTGCCAAAGATAAGTTAGTTCAAAGTAATTTATCTCATCATAATGTGGGGGATCAAATACGATTAGATCTAATTTAGGTAAATCTGAGTAAATGTCAAGTGCATTAGCTTTGCATAAATGTATAAAATTCTTTTCAGATGATTCTATTTTACCATTAAATGACACAGTAATCTGATAATTTGAAACAATAGTTGACCATTTCTCTTTAAATGAGGCTAAGAGTGATAGTCTCCTTAAAAAGGATCTACAAAAATTTCTTTCTTCTCTTAAACCGGGAATCCAATACCGAGGTATTTTCCAAGAAGGGCCGCTAGTCCTACTGTGAGGTATCATTTTTGTGGCATTAGCTAAAGAAGCTATGAAAGCAAGTTTCAAGAGATCTCCTTGAGTCTTATCCTCCCTCCAAATATTCTCAATATAAGAATATAATTTGGATGCTGCGTACAGATTGCGTTTGGTGAATAAGTCTTTAATTTGGATAGGCGCATGTGGGCCATTCCTAAATTCTATCCTTGTTCCCGGATATACAAATTCTCCTCTGGGATACCAGAATTTTACCTTAAGCGCTTCCTCTATGCTTAAATAATCCTTAATAAGCTTTTCATGCTGTGTAGTTTTCCCCGAAATAAACTTAAGCGAAGTAAGCTTTTCATTGATGTGTATATCCTTAGTAAGGAAGCTTCTACCACATTTTTTACATGAAATTTTCTTTCTAGCCACTAAATTTATTGTCTCACCACAAAATGGGCACCTATAAATGCTTTTCCATACAGCGAATTTAATACTTGATCCATTCAAAGAATAGACTTCATTTTCAACTTCATGACAGATTTCTTTCATTATTTCGATCACATCAGTATCTAAAGTTTCGCCATTTAAAATATTGTAAGCTATGAACACAGAAACGGGATTTATGTCTGAAAGGAAGGCTGAAGCACCGACAAGGATGGCACCAAATCCGAAGGATCCAGAGCCGCAAAATGGGTCTGCGATTAATTTAGTTCCTCTTATTTCATGAAGTATAAGCTCGGGTTCCTTTCTTGCCCAAAATTTTATTAAAGCATGAATATTAAACATTAGTCACCCCCTTTCCTTTAATAGAAGTCACAGTAACCCTCAACCTCAAAAAGACCCCTAAAAGGCTTCGTACCCTTTACATAGAAGACTATCTTATTCCCTCGCCTACTTTTCCCCACGACTCCCCCACCGCGCATAACCCGGACACGCCTACTTTTGACTATCTTCTTCCAATTCTCTCTGATCACCGGCCAAACCCAGTAATTAACCGTCATACAATTCTCCCTAGCGCATCCATTATCAACTTGAAATCTTCCTCAGGAATCGCCAACATAGCCCTCCTCAGATAGCCGGTCCACTTGGCCTTGTTCTTTATGAAACTAAGCTTAGGAACTAGCTCATCGAACATGAGGGGCTTCTCAGCGACCACGACGGGCTCCAACCTAACCCTAAACGGGTAGACCTCACGACCTCCCGCACCGCGCCACGGAAAGATCCTCTCCCTGCTCTCGAACGGCTTGGAGACGGCCTTGAACACACCCATGA
>CAYLIY010000140.1:0-2148 GCA_964384015.1 uncultured Nitrososphaeria archaeon
GACCCTATCGGGCGCGTGTTTTCTGCCGAGGATTATACGTAGGAGCCATTTGGACTCGTAATATTCGGTCTTACAGCTGGGTCTATGGACGTTTGGGACTTTATAGCTGAACGGAACCTTATACTCGGCTCCTGGGATGAGCTCCAAGTCTTTTTCTAAAACTTTCGCGGGTGAGTGGTAGACATCGGTGCCGCTGAAATCTGTAGAGCTAGATATGAACTGGCCTAGGACTTTCTCAGGGATTATCTCGCCTCGGTTTACCAGGTCTACCCTCAATTCATCTACCTTAAACATCTTCTTGGGGTTTATCACCACCTCCCCTTCTAGGGTTTCTCCAGGTGTGAACGTAGTTTTCGGCAGTCTTACGTATGCGGAAAACTCCCCCATCTGCACGGAAGTTTTGACCTCCTCCACAGGCTTCTCGACCTCCATCCGCGATAGAACCGTTATCTGCTTTTTAGCCACGATATCCCTCCTCATCCTCCTACCTATCACGGCCTTGAGGATCCATCCTGTTTTAATCCAACCCCCCTGGTAAGTGGGTGGAGCATCCTCGGGAATTCTTATCTTACCTGAGACGTTAACCCCGGTCTTGGGTACCTCCCCCTTACCGGACAGCGTTTCCTTCAACTCCATAAGTTTGAAGGTGAAGGTTTCGTGAACCATCTCATCCGGATCCTCGTCCTCACCGCCGGAGGAGTATAGCGAATACCTCCTAACTACGTTCCATCTCAGAGCAGATCGACACAACAGCTCGAGTCTAAGCTCCTGGAAATCGAAGCTCTTATTCGTTTTAATACTTAAATCAGCCTCTATGTCGTCGCCAGGAAAATAGGAGTCTCTATCAGTACCTAGTTCAAGCTTAACTTTAGGACCGAAAAGCATACCTCCACCTTCTGATCGACAGTTCCTTATAAATAATATAAAATAATATAAAATTGTGTCAAGTTCATGGACACCTTACATGCTTGACATAAACCTAGAACGTGTAAAGGGGAAGAATGTATGGAGAAAATAAACGACGGAAACAAAGACCGAAGCTCGTCCACATCATCGGGAAGCACCACTAGCAGTTCTACGACGATCAAATTAATAACGCGTGTTAAGGATATACTCGGCTAGGTTGCCCAGCTTCTTAGACATCTGCAGGAACGTTCTAACGACCCTTATAAGAGAGACGGTTCTATTTTCGACGGCTGTCGAGCTCGCCGAGGCTCATCCGAAAGCTGTTAGGGCCGTGGCTAAGGCTTGTAGGAACCTGGTAAAGGAGTCGTTAGATTGGCTTCAGGGCTTTACGGCCGATGCGGTCGTGGAGAAGGCTTGTGAAAGGCTTAGGCTCTCTCTGTCTATTCTCGACGCCTTAGCCGAGGGTAGAAGCTTATCGAAAGAGGTTCAAGGTAAGCTTCCATGTTATACATCTGATAAACCTCTTCTACTCCTCGATTTAGCTCACAGCTACGTCCACGAAGCCATAGACCTACTAAAACAGTCCGAAGCGTTCGAGAACCAACATGGCTTATTGGAGTTACTGAGTGAAGCCAGAAGACGCTCAGCGCCTAAGCACGTTTATAGTTCGATCTATCGGTTAGCTAAAGACCAGAAGCTCCCATAATCGCAAGACATAGTCCTGAAGAACCAACCATCTACCGGACAAACGCCAACAAGCTGCTCCTGAACCATACATCTGCGGAGAACATCCTTCAAGAGTTTGACGCGTCTAAAACTAGAACACAACCTCTTCATAGCCTTTTATACAAGACCGCTTATGAGAAATAGGTCTTTTAGTTTCCTCCTCCTTTTTAGGCGTTAAAAGTATGCATCTCTTCAGGTGTTTTAATATTTCCTTGCACTCTGCAGGTGTACGTATGTGTAGCTCTATGGGGTAGTCTAGAGGTAACCCGTATCTATCCATGGCGGTCGTCAATATCTTCCTTCTCAACCCTCCTAGACTCCTTTCCTTAGGCTTTACGCAAACCAGTACGTCTATATCGCTCAACACCGTCAACCTATCCTCTGCAGCCCCCCGATCACGTAGACCAAGGCGCTAGGCTCGAGGTCTTGGACGGCTTTAGCCACAGCCTCCGCAGCTTTTTTCCAGTTCCTCAAATATTCTAACCTATACCTAACCCAGAACATCCCTCTCAACCC
>CAYLIY010000141.1:0-2101 GCA_964384015.1 uncultured Nitrososphaeria archaeon
ATGATTAAGTTAGCGCTTTCAGCTACCTTCATGAACGAATCTATATCCGCTATCTCAAGAAACTCCCGCATAAGCCCACCTCTCACAATTTTCAATTAATTAATGCTCCATTAGAAAATAAACATGCTTTTCCAAAATAATCAGCATCTCCATTAACGGGTTCTTATTTCGACAATATCTCCATCTTTCAGCTTAAAAGATCTAGATACCTTCATTTGTTTTCCATTTCTCCAAATAACAGCGTAATTAAAGTGTTTAATTAGCCAGCTGTGTATGCTCCTAGCTAGTTCTTCGATGGTCGATCCCTCCTTTAGAACTATCGGCTCGTTGCTAGGTCCCTCCCTAGGCAATTTAGTGTAAACCCTTATCAAGGATAGCTTATGAAGGATGAACTCTGATAGTTCCTTTTTACTCCTTATAGCCAAAACTTGACTGCCGTCCCTTAGGACGAATTCTGAGCCAGCTAGCCTTAATTGAACACAAGGGACATATTTTCTTAACCCTAAGATCTCATTTTCCACATCCGTCAACGTAACATCACCAAATATCTTAACCACAGCGTTTCTGATGCCATATGATCTCAATAACTCGATAAGCTCCTTATTTGATGAATCCATCAGCGATCCGACAACTCTTATCCCGCCCGATGGCAACCTTTCTATTTTCACCTCCCCGCCTTTCTCCTTTAACACCACCCCCTCCGACTCAGATAGTGAGCTAAATTCCTCGAAATCCGAAAAATCATGGCTTGTTGATATGAAAAATACCAGCCTTGATGTAGGTAGATAGGAGAATATCCTGCTTGCCTTTAAGCTTCCTGGAATAACAGGTGGAAGCATGACCACCTGGAATTGAATCTCCCCATCGTCCAAAATTCCATATATCGGCTCAAACATGAACCCCTCCTTAACCCTCCTTCCAGTGATGAACTTAAAGGCCTTAACTAGCTCAGCTTGGGAAAAGCCAACTAGGGAGATTCTCGCTATTCCATGAACTCCCTGATCCCAGCTGGAAACATATCTCCCCCTGACTTTTCCCTTCTTTTTCCTCTCCTCTATTTCCTCCTTAAGAACAGCCATCTTTCTTCTTACGTATTTCACCAAGTTTTTAGTTCCTTTATGCTTTGGGATCATCGAATAGAATTTCTTGAGCTCTTTAAGTTTTTCCTCTGGAGTTCTAGCTAAAACAACTCTTTTCCATTGGGCTTTAGCGTTTTCAGGTAAATTTGTAACCATTTTAGTCCAAAATAATAGTGTTTCGTCATTTATTTTTGTTTTGGGGAATGACCGGAATACGATTGGCTTAATCCCTAGATAAGTAAAATAGGTGCGCTTGGTAACAGTTTAATGGTAGTCCTCATGAGCTATAACGGAAGGGTTTTAAAGGTCATCGTGATCACTCTGGCGTTAATCTTTGTTTTTTACACATTTATAATAGCAAGACCTACCGATGAGGTCTACAGAAGGAAGATAGAGGCGCTAGTGAACGATTTAAAGAAGGAGACTGCGGAGATAAGAGAGCTGCCCGAACCTGAGGGCATAGTCATAAATATAATCGACTCAAAATGGGTCAAGGAGAACTGGGGGAAGTACTTAACACAGAACTTGACGGAGATAAAGCTAAGAGAGGAGGTTCTAAAATCGCTTCTGATGATAGATGAGGAGTTCAACCTATCGGAGTTTATAATCGGTTGGACAGGGATAATAATGGCAGCCACGATAGGAAATCAGCTATACATAGTTAAGGACTACTTCAATCCTGACTCGCCCATAGCCAAAAGGGCGCTGGTTCACGAGCTTGTTCATGTTATTCAATTCCAGACATTCACTATACCGTCAAGGAGGACGATTGACGGAAAAAACGCGATAAACGCCTTGATAGAGGGGGATGCAGACTTCACGGCCGATATATACATAAACAAGACTGGAAGGAAGATACTGCTTGACCTCAGGGCCCTTCCGTATAAATCTCCTCTTTTTGACCTTCAATCATTCCCATACAAATATGGAAAACGCTTTATATCGTTCCTCCATCAAACCGGAGGATGGGATCTCGTCAATAGGGCCTATCTCAATCCTCCAAACACAAGTGAGCAGATAAT
>CAYLIY010000142.1:0-2036 GCA_964384015.1 uncultured Nitrososphaeria archaeon
CATCTAAGCCTTTTCAAGTTAAGGTAAAGTTTCAGGATCATCTTGACCATTACCTCATGAATTTACAGAAATTATAGGACATAATCTCTTTGGGGAGAACACGAATTTTTCAGATGACGTTCTGCATGAATCCGTTGAATTTTATCTCCCGGAATTGAAACAATTACAGGATGAATAATTCGGGAAAATAAAAAAAACTATAAGCTTTGAAAACCAATGGATTTAATCAAATCTCGTGATAACTTCCCCCTAAATGTTTAAATATACCCATTTTTCCCTATAGGTTTATGATATACGATAAACGGCGAAGAAGTTTGACGGAAGCCAAAGGGAGATTTCCTTCTCTACAGCTATTTTTGGGACCTTCTGAGAGGAAATCTCGGGCACTAAATACTTTGCCCCTTTAAACTCCTCTTCCTCACCGGTTAGCTTTAGCCTTATCTTGCGGGATGTATCGGAGGGATTCAAGGCGATAAGAAAGGCGTCGCCTTGGCCATATCGAGAATATATGTAGCTCTTATCTCCCTTTTTTAAATGAAGGTGGCGAATATTGCCAAACGCTCCCAAGGAGGGATTTTCCTTGCGCAGCTTAATTAGACCTTTTACCGTGTTGAGGATTGAGGTGGGTGAGCTTTCTTGGATTTCCACGTTTCTCACTGGGTAATCTTTATTTACGGGGAAATAAAGTCTTGAGGACTCAGCAGAGGAAAATCCTGCGTTTTTCTTCCCATTCCACTGCATCGGGGTGCGGGAGCCAGTCCGAAAACTAGCTCCCTCCCGGCTGGGAAGGTTCACCCAGTACTGCATTCCAATCTCATCTCCATAATATATAAAGGGAGCGGTGGGATAGGTTAAGAGCATGGCAAAGTAAGCCTTTATTATCTCATCCTTTTGGCAAATCCAGCTCATCCTCGGCATATCATGGCTTCCACTGATCATATTGATGATGGCATCCTGCTCTATCGCCTCTTTGTATTCTTTGAGATACTCCTCCACAAACCACGTTAAATCACCACCTTGTGGGCTGAAGAACTTTACCAGGGAGAGCTCTCTCTTGCGCTGAGGTGGATCAGGAGCCAAAAGCCTCCAGGTCTGAGGGATGAAGAAGCATCCGTTAAACTTACATCTTGCTATATCCTCAGTATGGTGGAAACCCTCGGCGATGAACGCCTTATCCTTATATGAGTCGATGACCTGTCTTATCTCGCTCCAGAATCGAGCAGTATTTCCATGAATTCCCTTCTTTCCCGCCTCTATGACCAAAGCCTCCATGGCATCGGCCCTGAATCCATCTACTCCTCGATCCAGCCAGAACCGAACAACACCCTTCAGCTCCTCCCTAAGAGCCTTTAAATCTGGATCATCATAGCTGTTGCCGTCTTCCCTGGCTAAATTCGGAAATCCAAAGTTTAAATCAGGCTGATAAAAGGTAAATTGATGATAATATGACTCATAGCGCTCCGAGACCCACATCGCCCAGGAGCCGGTACCCAGGTTTATGGGCTCAAAGGGGGAACACCAGACATACCATTTGGAATAGCGGTTTCTCTCCATCTTTTGGGACTGTTTAAACCAGGGATGCTCATTTGAGGTGTGATTGAAGACCAGGTCCATAAGAACCTTGATACCTCTTTTATGTGCTTCTTTGATAAGGCGATCAAAGGTATTCAGGTCTCCGTAGCGAGGAGCTATATTCTTATAATCGGCCACATCATAACCCGCATCCTTAAATGGGGATGGATATATGGGATTGAGCCATATAGCATCGATGCCCAGGGATTTAAGATAATCAAGCCTATAAATAATTCCCTCTAAGTCCCCTATGCCATCGCCATTGCTGTCCTGAAAGCTCTGGGGATAGATCTGATAGAAAACGCTGTTAAGATACCACTTTGAGCTATTCATAATGTTCTCTCCTTATTTAAATATGATTCTCAATATCAGGTAAATTACAACGAATATACCCATACCCATTCCTGTGAGCAACATTCCCTGCTTTGCGGCTATGGCTCGTGCCCATTTCCTCTGCTCTGGAG
>CAYLIY010000143.1:0-1994 GCA_964384015.1 uncultured Nitrososphaeria archaeon
TTGTACAGACTCAGCTAAATGATGGATCTAAATACGGAAATTCATTAATAATCGAAGATAATTTAGTGATACCAATATCAGGAAGTTGGATTTTTAGGCTTAGAAAGGGAGAATTTTTGAAGGTAAACGGTGGAGAAATCGTTAGAAAATGGGATCTTGGTGAGTACGCAGCGGTCGAAGTTAAGGTCCATCTTGAGCCCGGGGAAAGAAAGGCGGTTGAAGTTTATACCTTAGAAGACGAAGAGCCGCCAAGTATCAATATTACAGCATCTGTTTTGGTCTTTAAAGAAGTAGCGATGATTAATTTATTTGTATATCTTGAAGATGATGTTTTAGGAGTAAAATCAGTGAATTTAAAATACAGTTTGGACGGATCAAACTGGATGAACGCTGAATTAGAGAGAATCAGGTTTAATGAAACCCTTTTCACAGGGAAAATTCAACTAGAGAAAGCTGAAAGGATCTACGTTAAATGCTATGCAGAGGATCCCGCTGGTCACGCATCATCCTTTTATGGAGTTATGGAGGTTAAACAAGGACTAGTAAAACCGACAAAAGCTCCTCCACCTTCCCCAACCCCTACTCCATCTCCAACTCCTGCTCCGACACCTACACCTACCCCGACTCCTTCCCCCACGCCAACTCCAACACCTGCCCCTGTTGAGGGAACAATGTTGATCATCGGGGCTGCTATCGCGATAGCTATCATCGTTGTTGCAGGTCTGTTATTGAGAAGAAGATAATTCAGTAGACGTAAACGTTATTTTAAATTCCCCCATTCCTCTATTGGTGTGAAGATTGAGCAGAAAAATTGCTAAAATAGCGGTATTTCTATGTTTGGCTGCAGTTCTACTTTTAGGCATCTTTAGTACTACGCTAGCTCAGGTAGATAAGCCCATTAGTGGAATTTCCTATCCTAGGATAGGATTTCCTGAAATAATAACCCCTAACTCGACCCTTTATATAAAACTATGTGGGCAATATGGTAACATCTCTCAAGTTATGCTTTTTAACGAATTTGGGAGCTACTCTCTTGAAATACTCTCAAAAGGTTATGATGTGATATCAAATGAGACCATAGTGATCGCTAAATCAGAAAATACAGAAGCTGGATTATACAACCTGGAGGTTAAAGCAGATTCAATAGATTTTGTTGAGCCAAACTCTGTCTTTGTAAGGGAAACGCTTGACCCTCCTCTGACAATCCTTTGGTACACGGATACTCATTACGCAACCAAGCTTAGAGACTCAACCCCTTTAGGGACCATCAGCAGAAAAGAGAATTTTAAAAGACTAGTTCAACTGGCTAATTTCTTCAAACCGGATTTGGTAATAATAACGGGGGATATAGTTGACTCTCCCTATGAAAAGTACTTTGGAGATGTTCGGAATATATTAAAGCTCCTTAGAGTCCCGATCCTTTTAATCCCCGGTAATCACGATCATGTGGGGGGAGGAAGAAATTTCTTCCTCAAATATCTCGCGCCGTCTAATGTTAGCATGGATTATGGTCCTGTGCACTTTATATGTCTGGACTCTGGACCTGGATCAACTACAACTAAGCTATCAGGAGATCAAGTTAGATGGATGGAGGAGGACCTGAGGAATAATCAGGATAAATTAATTAGAGTGCTTCTGCTTCATCATCCCCTTAGATCAAGTACCTATCCTCCCTCAGCCATAGAAAACACGACAGAGGTTAACTTAGATATGCTTCTCGACCTAATCAATAGATATAACGTAAACTTAGTCCTGTGTGGGCATAATCATGATTTTGAGATTTTTCATGAGCCCACTCTAATAATAGTTGATCCTAACGCCTTTGGTATAGGTCATGACCCCTATTCAGCCTTTAGATTTATAAAAATAACCCCTAAGGGCGAGATAGAGTATAAGTATGGGGAATCTGAGTTACCAATCCCTCTATTTGGGGTAGATATTGTACAGACTCAGCTAAATGATGGATCTAAATACGGAAATTCATTAATAATCGA
>CAYLIY010000144.1:0-1993 GCA_964384015.1 uncultured Nitrososphaeria archaeon
GAGAATCTTCAGAGACGGCGGTATCCTAGGGCTCAATATTTCCGCCGCAGCAATTTCAGTGCATGGTGCAGACATTTATGGGAATCTCTGGGAGGATCTGAAAGGCGGCTGGGATGGAACTGTGCACAGAATTTTTAAATTGTTCTCGAATTATCATAATTAGAGGTGTTAGGTTTGAAGTGTATTCTTGGCGTGAATAATTGTTGGGCTGTAAAGAGATATGTTGAACCTAAGGAATGGGTTGAGATTACGGCTACGGAATTTGATGTTGACCATGTTCAATTTTCTTTTGATATACTGGATCCTAGAACGGAGAAGACAGCTTTGGATCAATTCGTTTCTGAGACATTAGATTGTTGCATGGAGTACGGGGTTAAAATACATAGCTGCTTCACGGGGCTTGCGGCCTATTCTTACAATTTACTTCTGCATCCCATCTTCGCATTGAGAAGGGATGCTGTTGATTGGTATGAAAAAGCCTTAATTCTAGCTGCAAAATTTAAATCTGAGGCTGTTGGAGGTCATATCGGCGCATTCTCAGTAAGAGATTTTAAAATTGATGAGCGAAGGTCATTTTTAACTTTGAATCTAACCGAAACTTTGAGACATTTATCTTCTATGGGGAAGAGATTAGGTTTGAAGAGCCTCTTATGGGAGCCTATGCCTATTTCTAGGGAGCCGCCTTCAAGTATTGAAGAGGCTAAGACGTTCCTTTCTAAGGCTAATGAAGGTTCTTCTATACCAGTAAAATTGTGTATAGATGTTGGTCATGCATGTAACCCTAAAGCAAAGTCAAGCAGGGATCTTGATCCCTACTTGTGGCTTAAAGAGCTGGGAGCTGAGTCACCATGCATACATCTGCAGCAAACTGACGGCAAGGCTGATAGACACTGGCCGTTTACTGAGGAGTATAATAAGGCGGGAATAATAGAGGGAGATAAATTGATATCTGCCTTAGATGAGAGCGGGGCGAAAGAGACTTATCTTTTCTTGGAGATTATCCATCCGTTCGAATATTTAGAGGAGCAGGTAATCAAAGAAATAAGGGAAAGCGTCAAATATTGGAAGTCATACGTCTAAATTCATTATTTCTGTGATATTATTTTGTATTCTCCGCTGAAGTTGTAAAGTCTATACTTATGCTTTTCTGAGATGTAGGATGCCAAAACCTCCCCGGCGAATATGGTGTGATCCCCAGTCACAAGTTTACCTCTTACTTTACATTCGAAACAAGCAACAGCATTCTCGATTAACGGAGGCTTAACGAGCTTAGATTTAACGGTTTCTATGTTGTATTTAGTGAATTTATCCACATTCCTTCCAGAACAAGAGCCCGTGTAATTGATAAGATCACTCATTTCCTCGCTTGGAAAGACGAGGACAAACTCACCTGTCTCCTCGATCAGATCGTGAGTGTAGCGAGTGTGCCCTATGCTTACAGCTAACATTGGAGGTACATTGGAGGTGATCATGCTCCATCCAGCAGGCATAACGTTAGGCTTACCTTCAGAATCACAACTAACCACCAACACTACAGGTTCGGGATATTTTCTTCTGATAGCTTCGGGCCATTCAACTTCTAACATGTATTTACTCACCATGCTTGATCAGATTTGCTATTTGATCTATACTTGCATGAGTGTTAGCGTCAAATTTAAAAATTTACTAATTCTCGTTACTCTTTCTCCTTGAATGATAGTCATTAACATCTGGAGAAATAGTTTCTGATTCTTGATCGAATAGTATATGTGAAAAAATATAAATTGGAAGAGGCGATGTTATAATTGAATTTAATCAAACAATGTAGGAATCCAAGTTTTCCAGTAAAACTCGTTTCTTACATTTTTGATGAAATTCAAGCTCCAATGAGGAGCAATAGATATTAATAAGAGAAGGGGAGGTGAGCTGATTGTCGAGGTGGTTTGGGAAAAAGTTAGCTAAGGCGTTTACTCCCATGATTCTGAATAATTTTCGAACGATGGGAGCTCTGAGC
>CAYLIY010000145.1:0-1990 GCA_964384015.1 uncultured Nitrososphaeria archaeon
GCTGAGAATATTTAAAGTCCTATAAGGCAACGATAAATCTAAATGTAAAAAAGAATTCAGCGTTCCTCCTTCCTTGATAAGAACAGATATCGGATTGGCTAAGGGGAGTACGTGTTTTCCTATTATTTGAACGCCTAGAATAGCTCCGTTTAACGACAACAGCATACTTACTTGTGCGTATTCGGTATCGATTCTAACCTCTTCATAACTTACTCCATGTCTTTCAGCTTCATATTTAGTACCTCCTACCGAAATTAGCTCTAGATCGTCCAAAATTGTTACGATATTTCTAACGAATTTAGCAGGTAGATATCTTCCTCTTATGGCGTTTACTCCCGCGATCAATCCCGATCGCCTTGCCACGCTCTTTAGTGGTATGGGCTTCTTTATATTCAAGCCTAAATTAAGTAATTCGCAACAACCCCCTGCTGCCAACACATTAGGTAATGTCGTCATTAAACAATCATCAACTACAATGCCATTATAAACTCCAGTTTTCCCTCCGGCTCTTTTCAATATCCTACTATTGGGAGTTACGCCTAAGTCGATTAGCAATTTATCTGCTTCGAAGAAGGCGCCCTTTATCTCAACCCCTGTTACTTCATCATATCCTAATACTGTTTCTACTTTACTTTCGAGCTCAAATTCTATACCCTTCGCCTCCAAGTACCTCCTTATCCTAAGAGCCATTGAGGAGTCTAATAAATGAGAAAGGATCTCCTTATTCTCATCAACAATTAGCACCTTTTTCCCCATCTTAGCGATGATCTCTGCAGCACTGATTGCTCTTACTCCAGCTCCGTATATAATCACTCTTGATGCTTTAGAAAGATCGATATTTCTAACACTGGTCCTCCATAAGTTATACACCCCACGTTTTCCAATCCCCCCAATTGGTGGAGTGATCGGAGTAGCGCCCGTCGATAAAATTGTAGAATTGTAGGAAATATGGAGTTCCTCGGATTTAGCTCTAACAACTACGGTTTTTTCCTTAGGGAACAATTCCACGTCCTTCGATCCTAATACAATATTAATGTGTTTAGGTGAGATTTTAGGGTAAAATGAAATAGGATATCCTTTGAAATGGCTCATGAATGGTATTGGATCGCTCATCTTCGTAATTAGATAGACTTGAGCCTTTCCGGATAAAAAGGAAGATATGGTTGCTGACATTCCTGCTTCATCTGATCCAACGATGATAACCTTTTTGAGCACAAATTTCTTACATCTTGTCCGTGATATAAGGTTTGATGATAGGAATTATAGGAAAGCCGAACTCTGGTAAAACTACCTTTTTTAATGCGGCGACATTAAGTAATGCTCCAGTAGCAAACTATCCCTTTACTACTATAGAGCCGAACGTAGGCATAGGCTACGTATCTTCACCCTGCGTATGTAGGGAATTAGGAGTAGTTGATAATCCTGTTAATTCTAAGTGCGTAGATGGCATTAGATACGTGCCAGTAAAACTTATTGATATAGCTGGATTAATACCTGGAGCTTACAAAGGATTAGGGTTAGGGAACAAGTTCTTAGATGAGATAAGAAGAGCAGACGCGTTAATCCATGTTGTTGATATAAGTGGATCTACTAATGAAGAAGGAAAGCCTGTACCGCCTGGATCACACGATCCATTAAGAGATATAGAATTCGTGGAGAGGGAGTATGAACTATGGATGTTAAGTATAGTAAAAAAAGACTGGGATAGACTTAAAAAATTCCATAAGGTAGACGATTTCATTGATGGATTATCAAAAAGATTGTCAGGGTTAAAAATAAGCGTAGACGATATTAAAGAGGCTATAAGAAGAAGTGGCTTAGAGGGAAAGAGGCCTTTCGAATGGAAGGCTGACGAATTGACGAACTTTGTTAAAGAGATTAGGAGGATAAACAAACCGATAGTTATTGCTGCTAATAAGGCCGATCTCCCCACAGCTAAGGAAAATATTAGAAGGGTAAAGAAAACAGGAAGAGTTGTAATTGCCGTATC
>CAYLIY010000146.1:0-1983 GCA_964384015.1 uncultured Nitrososphaeria archaeon
TCGGTTTGCACCCGAGAGGTCCCGGGTTCAAATCCCGGCCGGTCCACCAACACGCCCCCTTATTCTATCATTTAGGTAGGTTTTCTTCTCTCCAGAGCCCTCTTAGGAAGTCTGCCTACTTTCTCGCATGACGCCAAAGGCCAATCATGGAGATTAATGATAAGAAAAAGTAAAAAGTTTTAATGAAGTTAAATCTCAGGAAATGTATTGTTAGATTTTATTCTAACTTCAATACTGATCTATTTAGTTTACATATTTTCGATATATTCTCAAATCTTAAACGTCATGGCAACTTCATTGTTCTCGAAGGATTTCCAATGCTTTCTTGATAGCGAATTTCAGCCTTTCAACGCATGCGTAGTCATGAATCTTAATGAAATACTCCTTTAATCCCTCTTCTGTTTTTAGATTTAAACCTGTTAATTGCCTACAATCCGTGTATCCGAACTTATCTTTAAACTCGGAAATATACCTATCAACCATATCCCATACAGGTTGTGGATCCTCCTCAGGACTGGTTCTTCCATACCTTATGCCTATCACAATAGCTACACTAGATATGGCGCCACAGAGTAATCCATTTAATGAAAACCCAGCGCTATACCTGTACCAATCCTTGGAATTAAATCAGATTCCACTCTTAGATGATCTTTCAGGGCTAAAAGGACGCTTTCACAGCAGTTATATGGCCGTCCGATGGGGAAGTTCTCTGGACGATCACAGAAGTACCTTATCGCCTTCTCCTGCAACTCTTTTTATCTTCGCCTGCTCAGGCAAATAACTCTACCTCGTCTATCTCGTATCGCTTAGGATCTCTTCAGCGGCTCTCCGCTTTCCGCTTTGGGACCTTGATTATATGAAGGCAACGTCTCTGTCCCCAGATCCGGGACTTTGGAACCTCCATGGTGACGTCAGGATTTACCCCTGCCGCGAGGCCCTCGAACCACCGCCATGAGTAGTTCCTGCATACGATGTCCCAAGGAGCGTTAAGTATCTTAACAGCCTCCATTATCGGGCAGAAACCAGCGTTCTCACCCACAACCCTATCGCCCTCGACCCTCATAGGCTCAGGCGCTCCCTCAACCCTTTCGATCCCTATAACCTCTTCCAGGATAGCGTTCATCACTCTCGCTACTGCATTAGCATCGCTTTCGACTATTCCCATCCTCTCCTTAATGCTTCGGCCCATGAACTTCCCAAGTCCGTAAAAATAATCGCTGGCTACCTTGAGTGCATCCTCTCCGAATCTCTCATAGTTAGCTAGTATATAGCCAATTATCGGTAGCTGGGACTCTATTAACTTCTCCTTTTCCCCAACCAAAGCGCATCACCTACTCCTTACTGTCGCCCCCTTTCAGTCGCGAGTTTAGCCTTGAGCTCAGGCAATGTAAGCCTATCAACCATCCAGTTATCTACGAGGATTTCATTGATTATCACCCAGGTATAATGTTGAGGTTGTCCCGTTTCCTTTACGATTAAATCCGTGATTTTTCGAGATAATTCTGCTTTCTGATCGCTCGAGAGCGCTCCTTTCCCAAAGAACATCATAATTAAAGGCAAGATATCACCTCATTTAATAGCAATCTACATTTTTGAATAATCTTTGGTTTGTTAGAAAGAGGCTAACTTAGTTTTAGGAATCCCCATTAATTAGCCCATTATTAATACGCATCAACTTCTTGTTCTTCACATGATCTTACATTCTTACTGAGGATAAGACTGGGATTTAATGAAGATTTGCATCTAAAATAATTAAAAAGAATATTTAGGATATTTTATGTCCTCTCAGGGAGCCATCCCTCTTTACTTAAAACCTGAGCCGTCATTAAACTATTTGGTATATCGCCTCTCGATACGAAAATGGAGACGTTCTCGCCTACGGCTTGACGAAATCTAGCTACATCTTCATGTCGCCATCCTGGACAAAGTTGGAGGCTCTGTATACCCTCCTTTTCAGCTAGATACTTCGCTATCGCTAGGGCC
>CAYLIY010000147.1:0-1965 GCA_964384015.1 uncultured Nitrososphaeria archaeon
TGTTTTTAATTTCTTTGAAATTTTAATTACATCTTCTGGGACTTCTCTTGCTTTGTAGCGGGGGCTTTTTTAGGTCCAGTAGTTGCTGAGATAATTTTAGGCGTGGAGTATGGCAAGCATAGCTGAGAAATGTTTATGATTGTACAAACTAGGGGACGGGACTGTTTGTGTTTTAAGTCGCCTAATTTTTGAGTAGTTGCGGTGTTAGTTCGGAAATAGTTTATTTAGTAGGGGAATTTATTATTATTTTGGGGGAGGTATGGTAAAACGTTATGTTAAGGTTCCTGATCCTCGCGATTCGCGTAGGTTTGTGAGGGGAATCGCGTTGAATTTTAAAACGATAAAGGAGGACTGGAATGTTTACGAGCTTGAAGATGGGACTATAGTTCGGATCAAGCTTGTGGCTCAGTCGATTTCATATGTCGAGGATCCTGATACTGGGGATATTATGAGAAGTCAAACGGGAGAGCCTATAGTAAATGTAAGACATCAAGTTATTGTGGTTGCGGAATTCCCAGAGGGCATGATAGGGGAAGTAAAGGAGGTGGATGAAAGTGAGGGAAATGAATAGTTTTATAGTTGGTGGAGTTTTTCCTTCTTCCTTTACATCATATGGAAAAAGCATTTGGGTTAGAGGGAAGAGTAAAAGAATAGTTAGCGGGTATTCTGTGGCGATTTTAGGACGTTCTGTAAATGTCATACGGACCGAACATATAGCATCGGGAATACCGCCTCCACCATCTTCTTTAGCTTTAGCACTTTTAAGGAGAATTAGAATAGAGCGTATTAACATGGTAGATTTAATGAATAATGTTCTAAAGAGCTTGGAGAGAGCGAGAAATATTGGAGATTATCGAGTTGAGCTAGTTTCTTTAATTTCTGTAGTTGATGAGATTTATACTCGATATGACGTTAGCGGCCTCGAAGAAAGTATTATCGCGCTTAGAGAATTAATTGAAGAGGCTATTATATTGCAACTTCAGAGAAAGGGAAAAGAAGCTCGAGAGGCGTTGGATAGAGCGGCTGAGTTAGCTCGTATGGTACGTGAGTTACTCCGCCTTAAGGCTCAAGGTGTTAAGATAGTTAGGAGAAGTGATTTAGTTAAAGTGGGGGAGATTGCTGGGAGACCGGTCTATGCGCTCCGAAGGAATAGTCTTGATAAGCGGGAGTCCTGAAAAGGTTCTTGAAGAGATTAGGGCTGGCCAGAGAATACATTATTTCTATTGGCGTTGGGATCTCTATAAAAAGGATGACTATGAGCCAGTAAAAGTTCACAGCGAAAAGGGGATTGTATTAACTAGGGTTCATTGGCATGGACTGGTCTTATGGGTTAGCCCGAAACTTGATAGGGGGAAGCCTTTAGTTGGTTTCGCCCCGGGCGTGCATACCCCATTAGTGGTTTCGGAGAACTGGGATATCTATATCATCGGCGGGGAGGATTTAAGCTCCTTTAACTGGACTGCACTTCAACTTTTCCTCTCTTATTTACTAGGAGTTTTTAGTAGAAATCCGCCGAAGGAGTTTCACGAATATGGTAATCTAATAGTTAGAGAAACTCCAGCCGAGGAGTATTTGTTCAGGCCTGAGCGCAGTTCGTACGTGGTAGTAGTCGGTAAGTTTAATGAAAAAACAGTAGGATTTTTCCTGAAATAAACTCAGACTTTACTAAATTCGTAGCTAATTCTTCTATGCGTCCTACACGCGTATCTATTGTTGCTCTTTAATAACCTGTATGTAGCTCAGCTTTCTCTGCACTTCATCCTTCTTCTCACGAAGACCTCAACGATGCGCTCTTCCTCTTAGTGGTGCAAAACATAAATTCCCGGATTCCTAAAGTGTTAATGGTGAAGTCCCCGATTCCTAAAGTTGAAGTGCAGAGTGGAATAAAATAGAAAGGCAAATATTAAAAAATAAGGACTGCTGCGTAGGCTTATTTCTTATCATCCAAACTCTATAGGTTGTAAA
>CAYLIY010000148.1:0-1937 GCA_964384015.1 uncultured Nitrososphaeria archaeon
CTTGAACATATTTCTGAGATAACCTTTGGCGAAAAAAGCTATGAAAAAATAGCTCTAACCTGGTTAGCTCTATACGGGGAGAGATTCTTCAAACAACCATTTCCCGGCCTAAGAGATTTTTCAACAAAGATTATCGAGACGTATAGTCGAGTTCTAAACGAGAGAAAACTACATCTAAGCTATTCATTTCCAGAGTGGTTCATAAAGGAGCTAGAGATTGTTTTTGATAGAGAAGAGCTGGAAAAACTGTTAAAAAGCTTAAACAAGGAGGTCATATGGGCTAGGATAAACACCTTAAAAACTGATGAGGACAAGGCCTTGAAGGAATTGGATAAACAGAGAATATCCTTTGAGAGGGATAAGGACATAAGCTATCTCGTTAAGCTCATTGAATTTCCTAGGCCTACGGGAAAAATAAGCCTTTTTAAGGAGGGAAAGTTAATTCTCCAAGATAAGGCAAGCGTATTGGCCGTTGAGGCCTTAAGGCCTGAGCCAGGTGAATTAATATGCGATGTTTGTGCAGCCCCCGGCATTAAAACCTCTCTAATAGCTCAATTAACTGAAAATAAAGCCAGAATATTGGCAATAGACGTGTCTAAGCGGAGGATTAACCAGATGAAAGCCCTGATGAGAAGGTATGGGGCTAAAAACATAGAGTTAGCGATAAGTGACTCTAGAAAAATGAGGTTGAGGAGAAAATCAGACAAGGTTCTGCTTGACTCTCCCTGTTCAGCTAGCGGGGCCATAGGAAGGGATCCGGCTATAAAGGTTCACCTTAGGAGAAGGGGAAGGATAAATTATTACGCACAGCTTCAAAGGAGCTTGTTGAGTAATTGCCTTAACTTAGGTCGTGAGGTGATTTACGTAACCTGTTCCATCCTTCCACAGGAGGGAGAGGAGGTGGTTCTAAGCGTCTTAAATGAAAGCTCAGCCAAATTAGTCGACTTAGATCTCCCCTGTTCAAACGGTTATTCCCTTTATCCGCGATCGTACCTATTTAAAAGGACCTTTCCACATGTTCATGAATGTGAGGCCTTCTTCTACGCCAAACTGTTAGTTAACTAACAATATTCCGCGTTCTTCAGAGATCTTGAGTTTAATATTTAAAAATAAGGGGAAATAAGGCTAAATAAAGAAATTCGAATCGATAATAACGGTAATTAGCTTAAGAATTTAGGTTAAGGCTCTGAAATCTAGAAATAAGTATCTGAATGATTATTAGAGGATATCTTCATCTAAATTATAGATCTGGTTAAGGCACTATGTTGAAAAGGGAAGAGAAAGCACATGTAAGATCTTCATTTGCAAGTTTCTATGAGTCATTTGTTGGTTTTTGTCAGGGGTATTTCTCGTGGATAGGGAGGCCCCTTTTAAGAATATTTAAGAGCATTAAGGACGATCTGGAGGCCGCTAACATAAGGATTTATCCTGAGGCCTATACGAGCGTTGTTGGGTTTTTTCTCCTGCTTTCATTCATAATCAGCTTAAGCGGGGTTCCCTTAATTTTAATTAAGATGTATTCGCCGAAGACCCTGATGTTCGTTGAGGCTCTCCCCTATCAGACATTTATTCTCCTCTTCAGCCTCCCGGTGATAACCCTTATCGTAGGAATTATGATTCCCAAGTTCCTCCTCTACAACAGGGCCTCAAATCTGGACGCTGAGGTGCCTTACGCCGCAGCTTACATAAGCGCCATGAGCACCGGAGGAATTTCACCATATGTTAGCATTCAAAGGCTAAAGAAGGTGGATTTATTGCCTCAATTATCAAAATCAGCCGAGAGAATAAGCGTAGATGTCCAAATAATGGGAATGGATCCGGTAACAGCGATTGAAAGATCGGCTAAGGCCCTTCCATCAGCTGAGTACAGGGATTTGTTGTTGGGATATGCGTCAACTTTAAGGACCGGTGGTGATGTCGTTCACTTCCTCTTGAGG
>CAYLIY010000149.1:0-1923 GCA_964384015.1 uncultured Nitrososphaeria archaeon
GGACTATTTCGCAAACACATCTCTCTTCATCTCTCAATAATTCTATTATGCGCAATCTGATAAGATCTCCTTGGGACTGGAGACATATTCACCGATTTTTCAATTTTAAAGCCTAAGGTGCGGTTTAGCTGCAAAAGGGCCTTAGCATAGTTGTCTATTAGAACAGCTTGCATATCACCTAGAACCTCAGTTAAAGCTCTAGATATGGAGTATGAATGTAAGTGCAAGAGCGGAGCTGCTCTGACCAAATTCATTTTGAAGGACATTTAAGACAACCAATAAAGTGTAAGAAGAAAAGTGCACAAGAGTTCACTCAAAGCAGTTCCTAAATCATTATGAGTTAAGTCGGTAAAAACCTAGTTTGGAAGCTTTTTGAAGGTTCTATAGCATTAGTTCCGGGAATTTTCATCATTTCATAGAAAATGCAGAAGATTATGCATCCTAATATGTTGCACAAATTAAATAACATAGCTTCCAAAATACCTCATCTCTAAGATAATTCTCGTGACTAAATTTTATGACTCACAAAATTCGATTTACCTCGGTTTATTATTGAAAATCAGGAGCGCTCCTTAGCTATTATTAATTATACTTAAAGACTGTCTTAGCAGGTTGGAATTAAAGTGTGCGGGGGGTGGGATTTGAACCCACGAAGGCCTACGCCAGCAGGGCCTGAGCCTGCCCCCGTTGGCCAGGCTAGGGGAACCCCCGCTTAATGGCGCCGGGAGTGGGATTCGAACCCACACGGGCTTTAAAAGCCCACCAGCTTTCTGGCCCTCTTTAGATTTGGATCTCGAGGCTGGCGCGTTACCATTCCGCCATCCCGGCGCGAACCAGAATATGACCCTATAGCCATAATAGATAGTTCCGACCCCAAGTTATTAATTCTTAATTCATTATCGAGCTGAAAGTACGCGACTAGCCTCTGTTACATAAGCTTATGGGTTAACCTTAAAGGATGGTTAATGTAATCTGGCGCAATAATCTATTTTGGATAAAGATGAAGCCTGTAAGAGGAAAGTTCTTCGGAACAGCCGGGATAAGAGGGGTTTTTAACCGAGAAATAACCTTTGAACTGGTGTTCAGATTAGCTTATGCATTAACTAGTTTTAAAAGGTATGGAGAAGTGACTATAGCTAGAGATGGGAGACTTGGTGGAGAGGCTATAAAAAATGAACTTAGAAGCGCTTTCATAGCTTCTAGCTGGAACGTCTACGATTTAAATGCAGCGGTAACTCCCCTTTTGGCTTTCGCCACTCGAGAGCTAAGTGATTTTGGAGTTATGGTTACTGCTTCTCATAATCCACCACAGTATGTTGGCATGAAAGTTTTTTGTGAAAATGGCATGGAATTGCCCATGAACCTAGAGGATAAAATTGAGGAAAGAATGAGGAAGTATTGCTCTCCGAGCATTAATTGGAATGAAATGGGGTCGACGAAGGAAGTTGAATGGATAAAAGAGAAATACATAAGCGAAATTTTAAATAAAGTCGAAAAAACACAAAGGAAGTTAAAAATAGCTGTGGATTGCGCCAACGGTCCTGTTGCCCCCATAATATCAAGGATACTATCAACATTGGGTCATAGGTACTTCTTAATAAACTCTCATCTAGATGGAAGATTTCCTGGAAGACTCCCCGAACCAACGCCCGAAAACCTAGAGAAGTTAGCACGATGCGTTAAAAGCTTAGGCTTTGATATAGGTCTAGCATTTGATGGAGATGGAGACAGAATTTCAGTAATAGATGAGAAGGGGAGATTTGTCTCTTTGCATACAGTTTCAGCAACTTATATCAAAAGAAGATTAGAAGAGGGGGGAGAAAAAAGAGTAGTGATATCAGTTGATTGTTCTAACTCTATTAGGGATGTTGTTGAGGAGATAGGCGGCAAGGTGTTCTTAAGCAGACTCGGTAAGGTGTATGA
>CAYLIY010000150.1:0-1899 GCA_964384015.1 uncultured Nitrososphaeria archaeon
TCCTAGACGTTATAAGAAGTGGTCAAAGTGTAAAGGCTCTAACAGAACTTGTCAAGAAAGTGAGAGGAGAAGTGATAGGGATTGCGAGCTTAATTTCTTTAGAAGAAGGAATTAAACATGTCAAAGAGGAAATAAAGTGCCCGTTGTATACGCTTTTTTCTATCCGTACTTCTTAAGTTGACTAATATTTATAAAGAAAGGTTAAACGGTATTTAATATGGCTAAAGAACCAAGTAGAGATGTAATTAAGAGAATTATAAAATATATGAGCTTAGGAAGAGGGATAGAGGTTAAGAGAATAGGAGATACTAAAATTTTAAGGATTGAATGGCTAAATTTGTATAATGAGCCCGAGGTCCTAAACGCTATTGGAGGTCTAATTGCATTTTGGATAAAAACCTTAGGTTATAAACCGGATGCTATAACTTCTGTAGAGACCTCGGGTGCTAAGTATGGAATTTCAGCCTCTTCGCATTTATCAATTCCTTATTTCTCCCTTCATAAAATAGATAAAGTAATATTTAATGACCCTGTTTACGTCGAAAGTAGATCAATAACAGAAAGCAGGGCATTAAAGCTTTATGCTGATCGATCTATTGTGAATAAATTTAATAACGTAGTTTTAGTTGATGATATCAGGAGGACTTCAAATACGATAGATTCCGCTGTAGAATTGGTAGAGAAATGTGGAAGTAAGGTGTGTTCATGTTTTGTTGTTTTAGATTTTAAGTTCACAGGACATCCTTACCCCAAAAAAATTAGGAGGGATAGGTTCCATTCACTATTTGTAATTTCAAAAGTTAGTGATGATGGGAAGTGTGAAGTAAAAAATGGATTGGCATTAGAATATATAAAGAAGGGTGAGAGGAAGCTGATTGGGGATGAAAAATAAGCAAATAGTGGTTATTGATTTCGGAGGACAATATGCGCATTTAATTTCGAGAAGATTTAGACAACTTGGTTTTCCCACTTCAGTAATCCCTTTTAATAAGTTGTATACCATAAAGAAAGAGGGTATTGGTGGCGCGGTTTTATCAGGTGGTCCAGCTAGTGTTTATGATAAAGGAAGTCCTAAGTTGGATTTCAACGTACTGAATGGCCTTCCTATCTTAGGGATATGTTATGGATTACAGCTTATAGCTACACATTATGGAGGAAAGGTGAAACGGGGAAGGAAGCGGGAGTATGGGAGAGCGAAGTTGAAGATTTTAGCTGAAAGCGATGATTTATTGAAGGATTTACCTAGGGAGTTCTTTGTATGGATGAGTCATACAGATGAGGTAACAGAGCTTCCTAAAGGCTTTGAAGTATTAGCGAGAACGGATAACTCTCCTTATGCTGTAATTAAGAGGGGAAAGATATATGGTTTACAGTTTCATCCTGAAGTTTCGCATACAGAAAACGGTCTTAAGATCTTAGAAAACTTCGCTAAAAGAATCTGTGAAGTAAAACCATCTATAAATCTTATGAATAAAGCTGAGGAGATTATCGAACAAATTAGAAAAGCCGTTGGAAAGGAAAGGGTGATTTGCGCTGTTAGTGGGGGAATCGATTCTACACTTGTAGCTTATCTTTTATGGAAAGCGATTGGAAAGCAAGCAACCTTCGTTTTTGTAGATCATGGGCTTCTAAGAAAGGGGGAGGCAGAAGCAGTTTTAGATCTTTTCGATAAATTGGGAATAAGAAATCTGGTCTTTATAAAAGCAGCAGATAGATTTCTTAAGAAATTGAAGGGTGTGGAGGATCCTGAAAAGAAGAGGAAAATAATTGGCGATGAATTTGTGAAAATATTTGAAGAAGTAGCGGAGAAAAGGGGCCCCTTTGAATGGTTAGCACAGGGTACGCTTTATCCCGATGTTATAGAGAGCGGTAAATCCTTCGGACCAGCTGCACTGATAA
>CAYLIY010000151.1:0-1855 GCA_964384015.1 uncultured Nitrososphaeria archaeon
TTTAATAAAGGAAAAATTGCCAGAAACAAGGGTTTATGTTCCAAGAGAATACTCGCTACTTGAGGTTACAATCGATTGAATTAATAGTCCCACGATTAAACCGTATACTTGGCTAGACCAGCTTAATACATCTGCATATATTAGTGTTTATAGTGTTGATCTTCAGAAGCATGCTTAAACTGTTAAAGGTGGAAATAGAGAAAAACAGGGCTTTTAAACCTAATCTCAGTTTAGAATCTTATTTTATTGCTAAAAAATATTTAAATAACCTCATATCCATCGACTTCAGTCCAGGCGGATATTATCGTGAAATATGGATCAGAGATTCCTTCTTCATCGGGGACTTCTTAATATGCGAGGGAGATTCTAGCACCTCATTAAAATTGATCGATCTAATTTACAGAAATCAAATAAATAGTTGCTCATTTGTGCTTTATGGCAAAGGTTCACCTCATACGAATTTTAAAGTAAAAAGGGCAAAGAAAGAACTTAAAGATTTCATAGGAGGCTTTCCTACATACATAGGCCAAGCCCTAGAAGTTTATGGCAGATATCCCGACATAGACTCAACATGCTATTCGATAGCTCTTCTATCAAGATTTGTTGAAGAATTTAAGTCAAAAAGAGTTGCGGAGAGATATTGGAAAAACGTCGAAACGTCCCTGAAATATTTGGATTCTCGAGATATCGATGGAGATGGGCTTCCAGAGCAATTTCACAATGAGGATTGGGGCGATACATTAATGCGCTGTGGAAAAGTTTCATACACCATAGGTTCTTATTTGCTCGCTCTAAAATCTGCCCTGAGGATAGCTGAATTTTTAGGGTTGACCAAAAAAATAGAGGAGCTATCACACAGGTTTAGTGATGCAAAGAAACAAGCCATTCGTTACTTATGGAGGGATGATCATTTCGTGGACTATGTGGATTTGAGCGGGAAAATCGTTGATAGGCCATCCCAAGACAGCATCCTTCTGCTGCTTTGTGGAATAGATAAGTCAAGAGCGAGCAAACATCTGAAATACTTAACTAAAAAACTATCATTCAAGGGCCACATAATGAACATTACAGGGGTTAAGAAAACGGCTCCACTTTATGTACCCAGGTTCATCTATCAGAACTCAGCCATATGGCCTTGGTTGACCGGTCTCACCATAAGGGCCCTTAATGTCTACGGCTTTAAGCTTAAGGCTAGGAAGTTGCTAGAGAGAATTTTTCCCTATATGTTCTTTGAGTGGTTCAGCCCCCTCTTCACTCGTTTATCTGGTTCTTATCCCTTTAAAACAGGAGCATCAAGCATCCTCTCAATAGCTAAATTTTTCCTGACAAAGGCTCATAGATCTCTCCATGGTTGAAGCTTATGGTTAATTTAGCTCCTTTAGTTTTAACATTATTCAATATTAACTATCCCATCAGGTTAAGAGGTTAAGGCTGTTTTTAAGGAGTAGATTCTAATTTAACTTGATAGGCCCAAAAATAAGCAATCTGTGATAAATATGAATGAGAAACGTTCCGATATATTTGCCAACTTAAGAAAGGCTGTATTTTCAATACCTATTAGACCAATAAAGGCATCAACTTTGGCTATGTGGAAGCTATGTCCAAGGAAGTCGTATTATTGGTTTCTTCTTGAAAACTACTTCGATTCTATACGTAGATTAGGCTCAAAGGTCGCGGAGAACGAGAAATTAAATGAGCTTCTTGGTTATTTCACGAGGTCACCCGAGGGGATACTCACTCGAAAGCTTTATGAGTTTCATCACGGCTTTCATTTAACCCTTATGCCGATGACCGTTGCCTCTATGAGCAAAAAAGAGGTATGGAATGCTATTGAGAGGGAGGAGGTTTTAGCTAG
>CAYLIY010000152.1:0-1817 GCA_964384015.1 uncultured Nitrososphaeria archaeon
CCACTACACCGCTTCTCTCTCTGCCCTTGACATTTATGAATATTCTCGCATAATAGCCTCCCCAAGCCCAAGCAATTGTTTTGTTCCAATCGACTTCAGCCTCCTCCAGTCTTTTAATTCCCCTAGGCTCTTCTTTAAGCCTCAAATAACCCTCCTTAATCAGCCATTGATTTGTGCAGAAGGCTCCTTTCATCCTTTTAGCTCCGTGATCTGAAACAACAATTACAACCGTTCTTTCATCAATAAGAGAAAGTATTTCCCCTATCTGTTCATCCAAATACTTGTAATAATCTTTGACTGCTGTTTTAAATTTGCTTTTAGGCTGATACAGGTGATGTTTCTCATCAAAATATTTCCAGAAAGCATGCTGAACTCTATCCAAACCTATCTCAACGAACATAAAGAAGTCCCAGGGCTTTTCTTTAATCAGGTATTTGATAACCTTAAACCTTTTCTCGGTCATCTCGTAGATTTCCCTTAAAACTCCCTCTCTATCCTCCCTCCTAAATGGAACATCTATTATATACCTTCCTACGAGTTTTTCTATTTCCTCCTTAAGATTAGGTGGATAAGTGTAGTCTTTACTTGTATCTGGGGTCATTAAACAGGATATAAGCCATCCGTTAACTGGTTGGGGGGGATATGTAGGAGGAACTCCGATCAAGCAAACTTTTCTTCCAGATTCTCCAATTATGTCCCATATTTTCTTTTCTTTAATTGAGTAGGATGTGGGCAAGGTAACCTCAGTATAAGAATGTCCCTTCCTATGCCTAAACCCATATAACCCAAGTCCTCCAGGATTAACTCCTGTTACCATTACTATCCAAGCTGGGATCGTTATCGGAGGATCGCATGATCTCATCCTCCCGTAAACTCCATTCTCCATCATGGTCCTCAGATTCGGAAGGACATCCTTGAATTTATTATACACCAAGTCTGGAGCTGCAGCATCCAATCCAATAACCAGAACTTTTCGTCCTTTCATACCGATCTCCTCAAAAAATCTTTGATTTCCCCTAAAAACTCTTTCACATGATTATTTGGTAATATCACACCAACTACGTTTCTTCTACCTCCTGAGATATATTTCTTAGCTCTTGCTCTCTTTATGATCTCTGTTAAATCCACATCCAAGCCATTTTCACGAACATATATTTGAGAACCACATGAAAACCCTCTATTTACAATTATCGTTATGGTTCCAGGGTTATCCCAAGAAACCCTCCTGGCAACTATTGATATGATGTTGAAACTCGATGTTATCTCTTTAAAGATAATTTTATCATCAATTACGTTAATTGGGGCTTCAAGCCATCTATTTATTTCCTTCCTGATTCTATCTGCTTTTTTAATCCACTCTTCATCTTTCATTATGTTTTCTGGGCTGTTTTTATATTTCAAAAGCTTAAAAACAGCCTTTTTAACACCAATTCTGTCATTAACCCTATAGTTTGAATCTATCAATTCAACCATTCTTATAGCATCATCAAGAGTGAGTCCTATCTCTCTAAGAAATTCATTTATCTCTCTAAAGACCTGAAAACTCTTTATCCTCTCCTCATGGTCACCAACAGCTCCTAGCACAGCAAGCAAATCGATTTTTCTATCAAAAAAATCCTTTATAACCCAGCTAGTTGACGGATAGCTTGTTATTCCATCTAAGATAGGATTAATCATGCGAATTCCAGGTAATCGCTCTTGAAAGTGATGGTCGAACACAAATAATCTGTCCGTTAATCTCCTTAAATCTAAAATGTTCTCACGTGGCAGGGATATATCTGCTACGATCACGCAATCATATGATTCATCCATAAACC
>CAYLIY010000153.1:0-1802 GCA_964384015.1 uncultured Nitrososphaeria archaeon
AAATAAAGGCGTTAAATGGAAGGATTGAGAATCTAGCGTAATATGATGAACACTAAAGTGTGGGTTTTAAGGCTGTTTCATAGAGCTCATAGGGATAAAAGAGTGACCTCTCATTTAGTTTTAGCTGCTAGAGCATTAGGAGCGCGTGGACTATTTTTCTGCGGTCAATATGATAAAAGCATAATGGAAACAATCGAAAAGGTAAATGACATGTGGGGAGGAGACTTCAAAGTTGTGTATATACAGGATTACATTAAGCTCATTAAAAGCTGGAAAAAAGAAAACGGGGAAGTTATACATCTAACAATGTACGGAATCCCCGTGACAAAGGTTATAGACGACGTTAGAAAATCCAGAAAGAAGAAGTTAATAGTTGTAGGAGGAGAGAAAGTCCCAGGAATCATATATAAGCTAGCCGATTGGAACATATCCGTAACTAATCAACCTCACTCAGAAATAAGTGCATTGGCTATCTTCTTACACGAATTATTTAAGGGAGAAGAACTGAACTTAGAGTTCAGAAATGCTAAAATGAGGATAATACCTCAAGCCAAGGGCAAGAAGGTAATTAGATTAAACGATTGTTGATAACTTAAAGCAATATCAGATTAAAGTCCATGTTAATTAAAGATAAATGAATGTGAGGACAACATAGATATGTACCTATAGAATCCCTTCGGAGACTCAAAGTTGGAAAGCCGAGAAAAGACAATTATCGAGCTTGCTAAGGTATTTGCTGGGGAAAATGGGGAAAAGATAGTGAAATATTTGCTTGATAAGAAAGAGGATACAGATGAAGCCATTTCAGCAGGGATTGATTTGCCTATTGGGACCGTAAGAAGAATTTTATACTTATTGCATGACAAAGGAGTAATTTCCTGTAGAGTTGAAAGAAACCCTGAAACTGGATGGATAACGTATTTCTGGTTTATCCCGATAGAGCAAATAAACGGTGTGGTCTATAATCTTAGGAGAAAGTTGATTGCTAGAATTGAAAAAAGATTGGAGTATGAGACGACAAATATTTTTTACTGGTGTGGAAATAACGAATGTCCGAAAATAACGTTTAGTGAGGCCGTTGATAATGTGTTTAGATGCCCTCAATGTGGCAGACGTTTAAAGCCCTATGATAATTCTAAACTTATAGCAGCGTTAAATTGGACCCTTTCTAGGCTGAAAGCTAAGGTGAAACGAGCATTTGAACATTAAAGAGTATATTAGGATACTGAGGGAGGAGGGGTGTGATGATTCCTTAATTGAGCATTCCATAGCTGTCCTTGGATTGTCTGTTTATATAGCGTCTAGGGCCATATTAAACGGACATGACATAGATTTGGATTTAATAGTGGCTGGAGCTCTTCTCCATGATATAGGAAGAAGCAAGACGCATTCCGTTAAACATGGATATGTTGGCGCCCAAATAATCAGGGAGAGAGGGCTGGGTGAAAAGATAGCTTTAATAGCTGAAAGGCATGTAGGCGCGGGGTTATCGGCGAATGAGGCTAAGATGTTGGGATTACCTGTAAAGGATTATATCCCTCAAACTTTAGAGGAAAAAATAGTCTGTTATGCCGATAAATTAGTTTTCCGTAAGAGAATAGGGACTATTAAAGACGTTATAGAGTATTTTAAAAGGGAATTAGGAGAAAATCATCCAGCCGTAAATAGGTTTATCGAGCTCGATATAGAAATTAGAAAATTAATAGGAGGTAAAGCAATAATTTAAAATTATTGATTATGGTGGGCCGGCCAGGATTTGAACCTGGGACCTTCTGCGCGTCAGGCAGACGTCCTAACCAGGC
>CAYLIY010000154.1:0-1793 GCA_964384015.1 uncultured Nitrososphaeria archaeon
TGAGCTTATCCTGAACTTTGGGGGTGTAAAGAATCCACAAGATAAGAGTTTAGGTCTGATTAATTTGGATCAGTTGTAATCATATGAAAAGAACGGCCGCCCTAAAGTATTCAAGGGTTTGAATTATCATAATTCTTGTGTACATGACAGCGTTTACCCATAGTTGCTTTTAGGGCCATTTTATAAATTTTAAACCTTCTGTTAATATAATGTCATGTCCTCGTTTACAAGAACAAGGCTAATTGACATAAGAAGAAGGGCCATGAGATGCGGCGTGTGGTTTAGGGTACTAAGTCGAGTGGAAAGGGCTATAGTTAACTTAACGATAAGGGTGGTCGATGAGGCAAAAAGCAAGCTTCTTGTTGGGACTCTCAAGAAGATAGTGGATAAGCTATGTGAGGCCATGCTGAGTTTTAGGGATTTGGTCTCTAAAATAGGGAGGCAGTTAGCTAGAAGGATATCCGATTTTCTTGTTAACAAGCTGGGATATGAGGAGGCCCGCGAGTGGGCCTATGATAGGGGATTTTGGGAGTACTTGACAGTCATCAAGATCAATCAGCCTAGGGTATTTAACCCGTGAAGTGAAGGTTTTAGTTACCGGAGGAGCCGGCTTCATCGGCAGTTACGTAGTGAAGCGACTCATTAAGCTGGGTTATGATGTAAGGGTATTAGATAATTTCAGCAGGGGAAAAAGAGATAACTTAGCAGACGTTTTAGGCCAAATAGATTTAATCAGCGAGGATATAAGGGATCATGAGGCGGTTAAAAAGTCTATTAGGGATGTTGATGTCGTTATTCACATGGCGGCTTTAGTGGATGTTCGAGAATCTGTTGAAAAACCTCTACTTTATCATGAAGTCAACTCAACCGGGACTTTAAACCTCTTATACGGCTCAGTAAAGCAAGGAGTTAAGAGGTTCATTTATGCATCGACGTGCGCTGTGTATGGAAATCCAGTGAAGTTGCCCATAAGCGAGGATCATCCGCTAAATCCCCTATCTCCATATGCAGCGAGCAAGCTATCGGCTGAGAATTATTGTAGAGCGTTTTCAAAATCCTATGGATTAAAAACTACAATCTTCAGATTTTTTAATGTTTATGGGCCAAGAAAGAACATAAACAGCTATTCCGGAGTTATAATTGAGTTTATAAAAAGAATCAAGAGTGATAAGCCTCCAATAATATTTGGAAGTGGAGAGCAGACAAGGGATTTCATATTCATTGATGACGCTGTTGAATTCGTGATAAGATCTGTGGAAAACGACATAGAGGGTGTTTTTAACGTAGGCTCTGGAGAATCCACGTCGATAAATAATCTATCAGAGCTTCTGCTAAAAATCATGAGGAAGGAGCACTTAAAGCCCATTCACACAAGTCCGAGACCAGGGGAGATAAAAAACAGCCAAGCAGACATATCCAAGGCGTGTAAGGTGTTCAACTATCGCCCCAGGGTTTCTCTGGAGGAGGGGCTTAGAAGGGTTATAAATGCGGTCAACTAGGCCTTTCATAGTGGCTTGCATTCCGGCCTATAACGAAGAGAAGACGATAGCGAAGGTAATAATAAAAGCGATGAAACACGTTGATAAGGTAATCGTATGCGACGATGGATCTGCGGATATGACTGGTGAGATAGCCGAAAGACTAGGCGCGGAGGTCATAAGGCATGAGAGGAACATGGGTTATGGAGCTGCTATAGGATCCTTATTTGAGAAGGCCAGAGAGGAAAATGCTGATATAATAGTAACCTTGGACGCCGATGGCCAGCACGATCCGGATGATATTCCAAAGCTAAT
>CAYLIY010000155.1:0-1777 GCA_964384015.1 uncultured Nitrososphaeria archaeon
AACCTCTCCTATCCTTCTTAAGAGGCTGAGAGAGGGGATAAATCTCATTGAAGCTACCTTGGAAGGGAAGAAGAGTGAAAAATTTGCTGAATTGATGAAATCTGTGGAGAATATTATCGATCTAGTTGATGGGATAAAGTTTACTGGAGATAAAGTCTTGATCTCGAATTCTGAGCCGCTTCTATTAAAGGATCTAAATAAAATAGTCATTAATGAGGGAATATTTCTAGAACCATATAAAGATGAAGATGGGAGGATATCTAAATCTGTTGAAACGTTGGAGAGAGCCCTAAAGATAGAACGTGGAAGGTTATTGGTAGTTCATGATGATGTCGCCTTGGATGCTGTCAGAAGAAGTCTATTTAAGGCTACTAGGATCAGGCTTGAAAGGAAAACTAAAACTGTAGCTACTGGTGGATTATGGACTGAAGAGTATATTCCGCAATGGACAATCTTCTATACTCTGTTCTTATATTCAAAACCTCAAAAGGCAGATGAGGAGATCGAAGATGAAGCTGGTGTGCGGAACAAACTTCTTGCTATTACTAAGAAGTCTAATAATTACCTTATAATCGGTGGAAACGAGACTGTAGGGAGGGGGATCGTGAAGTTAGAATTCTTGGAAGGTGACGGATGTGGAATTTGATCCTGCAGAGAAGGCGATAGAATACTTTGGTAAGATTCAAAGTATGATAAATAAGGATATAGGTGAGGTGCTTAGGGCCAGAGCCAGAACACTACCTGGAATGATAGAAAGTGTAGGCCTGGTTCCATCCTTAAGTTTCTGTTACGGAAAGGCAACGAATAAAACCTTTGAAAAAGTTAAAAAGGCATGGGAATGTTGGCCAAATAGCAAAATAGAAGTAAAGAAGGAAGAGGGGGGTTATGCGATCTATCTTCTCCTTTCCCTTCTCTATCTTAAAGATCTAGGAATTATAAGTAACGAAGAAATTAAGGAACCTATAAAGGTCTTTAAAAAAATTTTAACTAAGGAATCCATTACTGCAAGGCTTCTTATGCCATATTTGATAGAAGTTAAGCGTTTGGTAGAAGCAGTATATGGTGAATAATGGAGGTTCCTGAGTTGAGTCAAGGAAAATATGGTGAAATACAGGACCAACTGATAGACGATAACCTTATAGCTGAGATAGAGTTAGAAACGGTCTCACCCTTGAGAGTGGGGGGATATAATGCCAGACCTTACAGTATAAGGCTTAGATTATTAGAAAAACCAAGAACACAGGAGATAAAAGGCGTATGGAGATGGTGGGCAAGAGCGCTTATTGCTGGGACACTATTGGCAGCTGGCGAATCGGATTTATCTATTGAAGGCTTAAATAAAAAGATAAATAATGTATTTGGATTCACGTCCCTTTCATCTAAAGTTGCACTTAAGCTGGAGAATATCCAAGATATTAAAGTTTCAAAGGTTGCAGAGGACATTCCACGGATAAAATTACTTACTATGGGAATGACACAAGAAGAGCGAAAAATGGAGAGCTTTTATAAAACCTTAAAACTATCTTTAAAATTAATTAAATATCCTTTAGCAGAATTAACCGTCACTGAAAAACGTTTTGCGGTCTCTTCAATAATCCTATCCTTCATATTGAGTGGGATAGGCTCAATTTTGAGTAGAGGTTTTGGGAAAGTTAAGGTAAAGATTAAGAAAGGAGATTTTAATGTTATCAATGATATAAAGGAACGTTTAGAAGATTTATATTTATCGGATAGCTTAGATGAAATAAATCTTAAATTGAGAGACTTCATTCAACTA
>CAYLIY010000156.1:0-1766 GCA_964384015.1 uncultured Nitrososphaeria archaeon
CGCTCATTTCAACACCTAATAAGGTGCTCATAAAATAAATTAACTTAAGTTCCTGGGGGTTAATGTAGCGATGCCTCCACAATCCCTGGTTTGTCTCATCAAAGTTCTGATATCCTTCCTAATGGTGTTTATTTTAGTTATCAAGAAGGTTGATTTGGGCCTTTCTCTCTTGGCAGGATCGGCTCTTTTGGGCCTTATATTCCTTCCAGGCGAGGAAGTTCTAAGAATTGTTCTTAGAGCGGCAACAAGCCAATCCACCATTGAGCTTGCGCTGATAGCTGTTTTTATAACATTTCTTGGCTTTATTTACCGTGAAACAGGGAAGCTGACAGAGATTTCAAAGGCCCTAGAGGAGATAGTTGCTGATAGAAGGTTAACATTAATTATCATACCTGCGATGTTTGGCATGCTTCCCATGCTTGGAGGAGCTCTGCTCTCCGCCCCGGTTGTGGATGAAGAGGGAGAAAGAGCCGGTATTAGAAATGACGGTAAAACATTCATAAATGTGTGGTTCAGGCATGTGATATTCTTCATTTATCCGTTGAGCACTTTCATGATCTTTGCCTCCTATCTTTCAAATTTAGATGTTGCCTCAATAGTTCTGCACGAGATGCCTATCTTCATAGTTGCCGTGATTGCTGGATTTATCATGAGCTTTAGGGGAATAAAGTTAGGCGAGAGAAAAATCAAGACAAAAATTAAGGCCAACAGCATTGGAAGAGTTTTGTTCCTTTTATCCCCCATTTTAATAGCCATAATTTTAAACGCGCTTTTCAACTTAAGGCTTCTCATATCAATCCTCATAGGCATAGCAACTCTAATAGCCATATTCAAGCCTACATCAAGTGCTATTTTCAATGCTATTAAGAAATCAAAACTTTATATGATGATTTCAGCTGTTTTTGGCGTGATGATTTTTAAAGAAGTTGTTATTTCCTCAAATCTTCCGCAATTCATATCAAGTATTGTCCAGACATTATCCTTGCCGCCCATTTTACTATCAACCTTTGTGCCCCTCTCCCTTGGTATAATAACGGGATCAGCTACGGGGGCAATGGCCATCTCCTTCCCTCTTTTATCCAGCTTAAATGCTTTGAATCCAGCAATCATAAGCCTGATCTATTCATGTTGCCTCATGGGCTATATAATATCCCCCTTGCATTTATGCCTCACAATGACGAGCGAGTACTTCAAGGTAAGGATTACGAGCGTTTATCCAAGGCTAATAGCCTCGGCGGCGGTCACCATAATGGCGCAAGTTATCGCAATATTCTTAATTTCATGGATTTATTGAGTTAAGCGCCAGTTGATAAGTTTCATAAATCTTCCAAGCGCTTTGTCTGATGGCTTTCTTTTCTTCATCCCTTAGGCCTTCATAAGGTTCTAAATCAAGGGTTCTGTCTATTCTGACGGGCACGCTTACATGGACATCTTGGGGAAGATCAAACCTCATGGGAATTGACACGCTTATGACCTCTCCTGATCCCTTAACAATCGCTCTTACTATATCCCTGACGGCAGCTGCTGGGCCTATGTCCGTCCCGCCAATAGAATCTATTATGGCCTTCGAAATTCCCTTAACATATTTTTCAACATCTCCCTTATTTAAACTGGCTCCTTTAAACCTCAAATATTCCTCTATGTTGGTATTAAGGATCTTCACTGTTGACCAAAGGATGACAGCATTTTTTCCGTGCTCTCCACCAACAAATCCTCTTATTTTGGAAACCGGAACATTCAACTCATCTGAAAGCTTAGATCTAAGT
>CAYLIY010000157.1:0-1689 GCA_964384015.1 uncultured Nitrososphaeria archaeon
GTTAAGGGTAATAATATGATGTACTCCGGCCTTTTAACTCGAGCTTTAAGGCTCATAGGCAAAGTTGATTTAAGGGATTTATGCTTCTCTCTTCAGGAGACCGCCTTTAGCATGTTAGTTGAAGCAACTGAAAGAGCCTTAGTTCAACTAGACAAAGATGAAATAGTCCTGGCTGGAGGAGTAGCGTCAAATAAACGGCTTCAGGAGATGATGAGAGAGATGGGAAAGGTACACGGGGTTAAAACGCTAGTTGCTCCGACTAAATACAATCCCGACAATGGAGTGCAAATAGCGGTGGTTGGGCTTTATATGCACAAATGCGGACATGATGTAGGAGTCGAAAACGCCATTGTGAGACAAAAATGGAGGCTTGATGAGGTGGAAATTCCATGGAGGAAGTAGAAGCGATAAATCGGATCGGCTGGCCTGTTAAGGAAATCCTATGCATAGGTGCTGAGGCATTTATATTCAAAATCGATTTCTTCGGAGAGGACGCTGTCTTAAAAATCAGGATTAAAAAGGATTATAGGGATCCCAAGATAGACAGCATGATAAGGATGAAGAGAACTCAAACAGAGTCATTTTTATTAAATAAAGTGAAGACTGTTGGAATACCTGCTCCTACCTTACTATTTCTCGATTTGAATAATCATTATCTAATTCTCGAGTACATAAAGGGGGTTTTATTGAAAAACGCTCTAAGGACCGGAAAGGTGGATTGGAGAAAAGTAGCAATTAAAATGGGCGAAGATGTAGCTAAAATGCATGAAATAGATATTGTTCATGGTGATTTAACCACATCAAACATTTTTTGCACGAATTCAGGTTTAATATATTTTGACTTTGGCCTTGGCGAAATAACTAAGGAATTGGAGGATAAAGCTGTTGATATAGAACTGCTCTATAGGGTCATGAGATCAACACACCCGGAAATATCAGATCGCTTTATGGAGGAGTTTTTGAGAAGTTATAGAGGCTCCTACTCCGCAGCTCCTGATGTGATATCGAGGTATAAAAGGATTAGGCTCATGGGGAGATATGTTGTCCGAAGCAAAAGAGCTTAAAATAGTTACCAGAAATAGGAATAAATTCCTCGAGGCTAAATTCATTCTTAATAAATACGGAATAAAAGTTAAACAGGAACCTATTGAACTTATGGAGATTCAATCGGATAATTTGGAGGAAATAGCTGAGAATAAAGCAAAACAGGCATTAAAAAAGGTAAAGCCACCTTTTGCAACAGAGGATGCTGGACTTTTTGTTAAGGCTTTAAATGGTTTCCCGGGACCCTATTCATCTTATGTTTATAGGACTATAGGATGCCAAGGGATGATTAAGCTTATGAAGGATGTGGGCGATAGATCGGCTAAATTTATTTCAATAGTTGTGTATGTTGATCCAAAAGGACTTTTTCATAAATTTAAGGGCGAAATATCTGGCCGAATAGCCTTAAACCCTTTAGGATCTAAAGGATTTGGATTTGATCCGATATTTATCCCAAATGAGCTTCCTAACAGGACTTTGGCTGAACTAAGTTTTGAAGAGAAGAATAAGATATCTCATAGGTTTAAAGCCTTCTCGAAGCTTGCAAAATACATAATTGGGCCTTAAGAAGCCCTTCCTTACATCATTTCTAAGTTTTAAATAATTCATGATCAATTAGAGTCTTAGGTTAGAAGTGTCTTAAAT
>CAYLIY010000158.1:0-1684 GCA_964384015.1 uncultured Nitrososphaeria archaeon
TCTCCGAGCTTTATCTTCTTAAGAAAACTGAGGAAGTTAAATTTAAGCAATAGATGAGGAGAAGCGCCACCGATGGTTTAAATTAACTCCAAGCTTTAATCGGATTTAGCTAGGCGTGATGTATTTAACAATAAGAACATGGTTATTCCATCATCCCCCGCGGCTACAGCAAACCATAATGGAATTAAACCTAGAAAACCCAAAGCACCTAAAATGAGCTTAGTTCCCAAGGAGATGATTATATTTTGCTTAGCTATTTTAACAGTTCGTTTGCTTAGCTCATAAACATCTAGGATTCTAAGTAGCTCATCCTTTAACAATATCATGTCCGCTGATTCCAAGGCTACATCTACTCCCCTGCCTCCCATGGCTATTCCAACATCAGAGGCTGCCAATGCTGGAGCATCGTTTACCCATCCCCGACCATGGCCACTAAGCCGTATCTCCGCTTAAGCTGAGCAACTATTCTCAACTTATCCTCTGGAGTTAGCTGGGGACAATCCAAGAAGGACTCTCGACCTAATTGGGAGGATTAGGGGTATAAGGGGAATTCAGCAGGTGAAGGCAATATTTATGCCATTAAAATATATGATCATCAATCGACAACTGGGCGGATTAAACACACATCGCAAGCCTCAGGCAGCTCGACCTGTTTTTTATGAAGCTTACAAATTATATTATTAGTCCTGAGCTTAAAGCAGACTTTACAAAATTTAGGCAGGAGTTCCTTCGCCTTCGCTCCAGCTATTAAGCTCTCAACGATCTCATCTACATCCTCTCTTACAGCATCTTTGATCCTATTCAAAAACTTATTTCCCCTTTTAGAGTTCAGGTAGTAACTTATACTACTTTGCGAAGTGCTTAGCATGCGGGCGACCTTAAGTTGGGAATATCCGTATTTCTCTATAAGCTCTTTCGCTATCAATGCCCTTAAAGCTGGTAAGATATATTTCACCACAAGTTCACATGGCATCTTCATGTTTTCACCATCATAAGTTAATTCTCATGAAGTTTTTAATCTAAAGATGCAAAAATGCTTCAATTTTTATCAATCTCATGGTTTTAATGATATCTTTTTAATCTCAGGGACGTATCTCTTCATGAGCAATGCCTATGAAGTGACCGAGATAGAGCTCATAGCCATGACCATTCCAGCCAACGCTGGGTAGAGGAAGCCAGCCGCCATCACCGGAATGAGAACGACGTTATAAATAAAGGCCCAGAATAGATTTTGTTTAACCTGCCGTATAGTCCTTCTGCTAAGCTGGATAGCCGCAACAACATCTCTTAAATCATTTCTGATTAAGATAACGTCTCCCGTCTCGATGGCTATGTCTGTTCCACTACCTAAGGCGAACCCAACATGTGCCTGCGTTAACGCAGGCACATCATTCACTCCATCCCCAACCATGCCTGCCACATAACCTTCTTTTTGGAGTTTTTATCTCATTTGCTTTTTCTCCCGCAAAGGCTCACCTCTGAAATTATCTATAAACAGCCACGTCTATTCGCCTTTAAGGTACCTCTCTGGGTTTTCCTTAAGAGCCGACAAGCATTCTTTTGAACAAAAGTAATATATCCTATTTTTGTATTCAAGTTTAAACTTAGTCTTCTCCTCATCAACTTCCATCTTACAAATCGGATCTATAGCCATTCAAAACACCCTTAATGTTAAATATAATAT
>CAYLIY010000159.1:0-1669 GCA_964384015.1 uncultured Nitrososphaeria archaeon
GACCAAGACTTTTCTGAAAGGCACCGTTGGCGTAGAGATAATAGACGAGTTAAAGGATTATGTTGATTATGAAGTTGAGGGCAAGAAAAGAGTCTCTGCCTTTTATAACACTAACTTAGAGTTATTGCTTCGATCCTTAGGGATAAAAACGATCATAATTACTGGCTTTTTCACCAATTGGTGTGTGGAGCAGACGGCTAGAGATGCTTTCGATAGGGACTATGATATCATAATACCAAGCGATTGTTGTGCAGCGTTATCGGAGGAAGAACACAGGTATTCATGTGAGAGGATATTTCCCGCGATTGGAAGGGTTATGACGACAGATGAGTTGATAAGGGAAATTAAAGGCAAAACTTTAGCAACCTCGAATAACTTGAGCTAACCAAACAGTTTATAAACTTGTATCACATGACTTTGACTAGTGAGAAATTTGAAGAAGCTTATTTTAGTGAGTGTTATCGTGATGGTACTAGGTTTTACCTTGATCGTACCAGCTCTGGCATATAGCGACTTAAAAAGAAGAAATCTGCAGAGAGTTGTTTTTGTGCATAAGGCTAAGCCCAATGCAGTTATTATCTTAAATGCTAAAAAAGGTGAAAAAGGGCATTATAAGCTTATAGGCGCTAAGTGGAAGGATCTTCCTGTTCATATAGAGGTTAACCCAGAGAACCCGTTCGGCTTGAGTGAGGAAGACATAGTAGAGGCAATTCATGTGGCGGCTGAGGAATGGGATGATGGAGCCTATAGCCAATGGGGAGGGGTTCCGGTGGATTTATTTGATGACTATGTGACGACGAGTACTAAAACTTATGAGGATTTAGCTTGGACGGCGGATAAGCTGGACGGATGTAACACTATAGTCTGGGGAGATTACCCGGAGGAAGGGGTTATCGCCGTCACCATTCTCTGGTATAGTAGGGCAACTAAAGAGATAGTTGAGTTTGATATAGTCCTAGACGTCGACTTTACATGGCAAATTTATCCATATAATACGACCGGTTATTACATGGATCTGCAGAACATAGTAACCCATGAGCTCGGTCATGGGGTCGGGTTAGATGATGTTTATCAACCTCCGGCTTATCAGGAGACCATGTACGGATATGCTGACTACGGAGAGATAATTAAGAGGGACCTGTACATAGGAGACCAAAGGGGAATAACTAAGCTGTATGGATAGGCCAAATTTGTTGAGAACTATTAAGAAGCTGAATTAGGGTAGGAGGAGTCTAAACTAACCTCCATATAACAGCGATAACTAAACCAGCTATAAAACCTCCGATATGAGCCCAATAGGCTACGTTAACAGCTATTCCAGCTAAACCATAGATGAGTTGAAGGAGAAACCATAAACCTATGAAGAATATAGCTGGTATAGCTGCAAGCCTTATGAAATGGAACATAAAAATCACGCTTATTATCTTAGCCTTTGGAAAAAAGATTAAATATGATCCCAAAATTCCAGAAATAGCTCCTGAAGCCCCTATAGCTGGAATGAACAGATCAGCGCCCCCGTTTATCAAAACTATGAATGCATGGGTTATTCCGCCGATAACGCCGAATAAAATGTACAAAGCCAAAAACTTCAGGTGGCCGAATTTGTCCTCTACATTATCCCCAAAAATAAATAAATATAACATATTTCCGAGGAGGTGCCATATACTTC
>CAYLIY010000160.1:0-1598 GCA_964384015.1 uncultured Nitrososphaeria archaeon
ATGCTTTTTTAGTAAGACTTATATTTATATTAAGATTTTTAGTGTTGCATTAAAACTGGAGGATTCTTTAATATTGCGGTTGAGAACCTGCAATCTTCGGAACGTATCAAATCCTCCAGAGAAACTTGCAAAATTGGAAAATGTTAGTAGAGAAACTTTCTGAGGAGAGTTTTAAGACGAATCCTAAGAAAGAAATCTTAATCGGACCTCCGCGTTTAACCCGGTTTGAGAAGGCTCGGATAGTGGGGGCTAGGGCTCTACAGATAGCTATGGGCGCTCCGATACTTATTAAGCCCTCAAAAAACCTTTTGAACCCTATCGATATAGCCTTAGAGGAGCTGGAACGCGGAGTTTTACCGATAACTATTCGTAGAACTCTACCTGACGGCGTGACATATCAGGATATTCCTTTAAAGTGGCTTCTATGACCCATTTTTGAGATTTTAACGTAGAATTCATCATTTCAAGGTTCCTCCGCGGCTTAAGTAGGGTCTACACGTCTTAGATTTTCCTTTTTGGTTTGCGAGAAAAATTTCTTTAAATAGTTTAAATACTCGGTCAATAGCTCTGGACATTGATAGGCAAAGAACAGTAGATGCTACCCTCCATGTTTCGCCTTTAATCTCTTTATCAATGGTTTTATCTTATCTAGAAGCCTCAAGTTTTCATTGTCGGGGTCAACTCTAATGTTGATCCATTCAACGCCGAGCTTCACGTACTCCTCGAATGCATCCGTTATCTCGTCTAAGTCTACCTCGTCAGGCTTGAATCTCGTGCATATCCCGTAGAAAAATCTTCTGTTGCCCACGTACTTCTCCACTTCTTTTTTACGGGCAATATACTCTTCAATGTTGCCGTTAACTATGCTTAAAGGTGAAACCCATCCATCAGCGTTCTTAGCGGCAAATATCCTCATTCTCCTTCCATTCCCGCCGCATACAAGTGGAGGATGAGGCTTCTGGTAGGGCTTAGGATCGAGCCAGCAATTCCTAACCCTATAATGTTTTCCCTTAAAAGTAACTCTATCTTCAGTCCATAGCTTCTTTATCAGCCTTATAGCCTCAAACGTCCTTTCAACTCTAACTCCATCGGGCTCCCACTCGTATCCGAAGGCTTCAAACTCATCCTTCCACCATCCAGCTCCATATATGAGCATAACTCTGCCCTTAGATAGGTGATCCAACGTAGCAATCGTCTTCGCAAGTATAACTGGATTCCTGTAAGGCATACAGGTCACTAGAGAGGCAACCTTCAAGTTAGATCGTGAGGCAATAGCCGTAAGCATGGTCCAGCATTCAGGTCTACATCCCCCTCCAACCCCCGTAACCCAGAAATGATCCTCATTGCTCACGCCATCGAAGCCCATCCTCTCTGCCTTCAACGCGCACTCCATGATATAGTCGATCTCAGCAGATACTGGAAGCTGATACCAGAACTCCACCACGACAATCGCAAATTAAAAAATATTTGCACATAAAGAAGAAGGGGAAAAGAGCGAAAAAGTTAAGACCATGCATATTCTACTGGTTGCTATTAATCTATTATGTTGGAGAGAAGATCCGATGTTTAAGGCAGTTCATTATACCGAGGTTCCAGAG
>CAYLIY010000161.1:0-1580 GCA_964384015.1 uncultured Nitrososphaeria archaeon
TCTAGAAGAAACTGTAATCCGAAATATATCAAGAACAAGTTTAAAATGATCAAAAGGAGTCTATATTTTCTCCCCTTAATCTTCCTAATTCCCTTAAATGCAAGATGTGAGACCAAAATTAACCAAGCAAAGTCCATCCACACATGAAAAACATACATCAGGAAAATCCCGCTAAATCCTCCAAAATTGAAGGAGCTTAAGATTAGATGATTACCTATCGTGAGCCACCAGATGATAAAATACGGGTTAAGTCCAGATAGACTAGCGCCTATTAAAAACGGTTTTTGTCTTTCATTAATCTTAGATGCGATACTTGAGTCTATATTTTCTCCACGCATTAGCTGAGATATACCCATGTAAATTAATACTAGACCTCCTGAAAGCCCAAGAATGATTTTAACAATGTTGTTTTCAGTAAAAGCACTTAAACCTAGTCCTAACAGGACAACCAACGGAAGTTCAATACTCATATGACCAATAGATGCTAACAGGCCTGAGCGCCAGCCATTTTTTACTCCAGAGCTGATGACAGCGAAGGTCAAAGGCCCTGGAGACAGAGCTCCTGATAACGATATAAGCTCAACTTCCAAGATGAACATCAAGAGGTTCATTCATAGTCCTCTATAGGCCTTAAAGCTTTTAAAAGCTAAGCTTTTAGTCTGGCACATATAATCTATCTATGCGTGGTTTTTAGTCTAAATAGCAAGTTTGATATATAAGCGGCTGCTATACCTTCAAGGACCCTATAAACGGTCTCTGCTTTATCCCTCTCCTCTAGGTATCCATTAACCTCTAGTAAAGCTTTTATTCTCTTCAAATTGGCTAATGAAGTCAATAGCAGCTCTCTCATGATAGGGCAATCTCTACATTGGGAAATCTTAAATCTATCCTTTATCTCCAAGGCCATGGATTCAAGCCTATTGATCAAATTTAGATAGTCCCTCTTTGTGGCCTCCCTTACCTGAAGGCAGTCAGAGCACAAATCAAATTGTGGGCAATAACATTCATCGCATATTAGCCTGTGACACCTTGAGCAGATATGCTCCGCCTTCTTATTCCCGCAAATCTCACATTTAACGTCGATCATTCCTCCTAACATTAATTTGATTCCCGAGATTGGTAAAAGCTTAAACTCAACTAGGATATTTAGGCGTTGCCAGAATAATTGATTTTCAGGCGTAGTTCTTATCTTATAGCGCGCCATACTAAATACATAATGGCCGATGATCAAGGCGCGGTTTAGCGAATGATGAGCGGATTGTCCGCTTTTGAGGCCTTAAATAAGAATAAGCCGTTTTAAATACTTAGTTCATAGTTTTTAGCTCTTCAAGCCATCTTTAAACCTCATTTTGAGGTCAGAGTCGCTTCATCTCTTCACAGCCTCGGTTTTTCACCGAAGCTCTGGCAGCCACCGCCTCATCACGCCACATGATATGATGTTAGAGGAGTATAAATGGATATCGGAAATACTTAATATCCTCGCAGAAATCGCCTTAGGTCAACTCCCTTAAGAAGCCCTGAAATAACGTACATCACCTAATGATCGAATTTAAAGCAACGCGCATTTTTAAGTAGCTTTT
>CAYLIY010000162.1:0-1526 GCA_964384015.1 uncultured Nitrososphaeria archaeon
CGTACAACGATGAGACTGATACCTTTGAGACAGTCTGCAAGCTAGGAAGCGGATTTACTGATGAAGAACTAGCTAATTTACCTAAGATGCTAGAGCCTTACAGCATACCCCACATTCATCCAAGGGTTAAATCCGCGATTAAGGCGGATTATTGGTTCACGCCTAGCATGGTTTTGGAGGTAATAGGTGATGAAATCACCCTAAGCCCAGTTCATACTTGCGCGTTTAATGTTCTAAAAGAGGGAAGCGGCTTGGCTATTAGATTCCCGAGGCTTGTTAAGTTTAGGCCAGATAAGAAGCCTGAGGACGCAACAACCGTTAAGGAAATAGTGGAGATGTACAATGCACAACTCAAGAAGATATCAGCTGGATCTTAAAGATCGGCTGGAATTTTTGTTTACCTATCCAAATTCTGGTGTATCGTATGGCTAAGAAGGAATATCATATAAGATGCGGACGTGGAGATGTGGCGGAGATAGTTCTCCTTCCAGGTGATCCTGCCAGGGCCAAAATGATATCTGAATTCTTTGATAAATGCAAGGAAGTTGCTAAAAACAGGGAGTTCTGGACGTTTACAGGAGTCGTAGATGGAGTTCCTATAACTGTTACCAGCACGGGTATAGGATGTCCCTCAACGGCTATAGCCGTTGAGGAATTGGCTAGATGTGGAGCAAAGATATTAATCAGAGTAGGCACCTCTGGCGGATTGCAGAGGTGGATCGAGATAGGTGATCTGGTGATAGCCACAGCGGCTGTAAGAGATGAGGGGACAAGCAAACAGTACATTCCAGCCGAATATCCAGCCGTGGCCGATATAGACGTTGTCTTGGCCCTGAAGGAGGCTGCTGAAAGGCTAGGATACAGATATCACTTAGGCATAATCCATAGCAAAGATGCTTTTTATATGGAGAGCCCAGAGCTAGTCCCCAACTACGAGGAGGTTAAAAGAAAGTGGAGCGTTTGGATAAGGGCAGGGGTTCTGGCAACTGAAATGGAGAGCTCGACTATCTTCACTTTAGCTGCATTAAGGGGGTTAAAGGCCGGGACTGTTTTAGCTGTTATTGGGAGCACCGTTAAGGAAGAGCTGGTGGTGGATGAGAGAAAGGGAATTAAAGAAGCCATTAAGACAGCTATAGAGGCAGCTAAGATTTTAGGCAAGAGAAGGAAATTCGTTAAACCGTTTAAGTAGATTTCTCGTCGGAGACTATCAATTTAACGAAGCTGAACTTCTCTACATCAAAAAGTCCTTTATCGGTTATTTTTAGTTTAGGAATTACCGGCAAGGACAAGAAGGACAAATGCATGAATGGATGATTGATTTTAACTCCCGTCTCCTTAGCAGCTACCTCTAAGTCAAGAACTTCCCTGTTTACCTCCTCAATTGATTTCTCTGACATTAAACCAGCTATTGGAAGTGGAAGAAGGGCTATAACTTTGTTGTTTATAACAACTACCTGTCCTCCCCCGCTTTCCCTTAAGGCATTTACAGCGCATGCCATGTCCTTCTCATCAGCTCCTACAACAAC
>CAYLIY010000163.1:0-1526 GCA_964384015.1 uncultured Nitrososphaeria archaeon
GCTTAATCCTCCTAGTCAGCCACGTGGTTAGATCTACCTGGCTTGGCTCGATTTTGACATATCCAGGCATTAGGATAAAGTCATTAAAAGTTCCAGCGAAATCAGCATTAATAATTTTATTAAAGAACAAGCTTGACACCTTTTAAGGCTTTTAGGGAGTTTTTCGCTTAAAAATTTATTGTTCCTGTATCCATAAATTATACATGAATATTAAACTCCTTCGAGATCTTTCCACCAAATCTAGCCCAGATAAAGCAGGTTCCCTCAACCGACACCATGCAAGGGCCCTTAGGGTTGGATGGAGTGCAACTTTTCATGAAAAGTGGGCAATCAGTTGGATACGCCTTTCCAACAGTTATCTCAGCGCATTTACAGCCAGGAAGATAGTCCAAGCCCCCCTTAACTCTCACCTTATATTCCCTCCTTGAGTCGTATTTCTTGTATTTTTCCCTAAAGACGTAAACACTATCCGGTAATTCGCCCATCCCTCTCCAAAGTCCGTCTGCTTTTTTAAAGACAGCGTTCATGTACTTTTGAGCTATCAGGTTTCCCTCCCATCTAACGACCCTGGAGTATTCGTTCACCAACTCAGCCTTTCGTTCCTTAATTTGTTTTAAAATCTCATAAATGGCTATGAGCACATCAAGGGGCTCAAAACCAGCAACAACTACTGGAGTTTTGTATTCAGTGGCCACAAAACTCCAAGACTTAGCTCCTATTATCGTTGAAACATGGCCTGGAGCTATAACTCCATTTAGGGGAATATCTGGCTGATCCAAGACGTATCTCATGGCTGGAGGAGTTAAATGATATGAGACAAGGATCTTTAGGTTATTCGGAACCATTTCCTTCACTAGATATGGGGCGAGAGTGGGAACCGTTGTCTCGAAACCTATGGCGAAGAAGACAGATGGTCTTTTATCCCTCTTAGCTATTTTCACGGCATCTAGGAAGCTGTAAACCACAATTACATCTCCTCCCTCCGCTCTAGCGTCGCGAAGGCTCATTTTAGACCCTCTAGCTCTGTAAATATCCCCGTAGGTGTATACTCTTGCTCCTTTCAACGCCAGCTCAACGGCTTCATCTATATCCCTCGCTGGAGTTATACAAACTGGGCAGCCTGGCCCGGCAATCAGCTCAATTCCCTCCGGCATTAGGTATCTAAGGCCATAATATGTGATCGTGTGTTCATGAGTTCCACAAAAGCCCATTATCTTTATCTCACTTGCTTCCTTCCTGATTTCCTTATATATTTCGTGAATTTTGTTTAAAACAATTTTTAATGCTTTTCCTCGTCTATATTCCCTCTCTATGAACTTCAATAGGTTCTCCATGGAAGCACCTTTAACAGATCCTAGGCACTATCTCCCCAACAGGAGGCTCAACTATCCTCATCCCACCGCTAACGGTTTTTAAGATGACATACCCCTTCCTTCCCTCCCTAACCTCTCCTATGATCGATGCCTCCTTATGTCCTAGCTTTCTGATTTCCTCAACAACGTTCTCTGCCTTATTCTCCTCAACGC